>JAUXJB010000223.1 GCA_030624945.1 Deltaproteobacteria bacterium
CCCTGGCCCTGGGCGCGGAGGCGACGTTCGTCGCTCGCACCGTCGATACGGAGACGCACCACCTGCAGGAGATGATTCGCAGGATGGCGGAGCACAAGGGCGCCGCGTTCCTGGAAATTCTCCAGAACTGCCCCGTCTACAACGACGGCGTGTTCGAGGACGTCAAGGACCGCAAGATCAAGTCCGACCACCTGCTGGTGCTCGAGAACGGCCAACCCCTCGTGTACGGCAGCGACCACGATCGCATGCTCAAGCTCAACCCGACCTATCTGCGTCTGTACGCCGGCCGGATCGACACCGAGGACGATGGCGTCGAGGTCCTGCACGACGAGACCAATCGGGATCCGACGCTTGCGATGCTGCTGGCGAGCTGCACGCCGCCGAGCTTCCCCACACCGATCGGTGTGCTTCGCGCGGTGGACGAGCCGACCTTCGACGGGCAAACGCTCGAGCAGGGTCAGCGCGAGATCGAGCGCGTGAATGGGGACCTGGTGGATCTCCTGTTCTCAGGGGACCGCTGGGAGGTCTCGTAGGAGGCCGCTATTCGGGAAGCGGCGCGTCTTTTCTGCAGCGCCCGTCCGCGACCTCGAGCAGCACCACGTAGCCGGCTGCGGGCCCGGTGAGCTTCTGCTCGACGATCGCGACGAAGCTGCCGGGACCGACCTCCACGCCCTTGCCCGACAGGTAGCCGCCGTTGCGTTGCTGTGCGACCAGGGAGACGATTCCGGGCGTGCCCGCAAAGCCCTTCACCCTGTAGGAGATGTCGGTCCCCCGGGCGTGGTTGACGTTGCTCTCGAGGCCGACGAGCTCGATGTCGCAGCTCTCGGGTCCCGGGCCGCCGCCCAGGCAGCCTGCCCAGACGAGCGTTGCGAGGGCCGCGAGAGCCCAGGGCCTGCGCGCTGGAGAAACGGGTGGCCTGGACTTGCGGCCCGCATGGTCGGCCGAGGCGAAGCTCTGCGTCACTGCCCTCGCTCCTTGAGGGGGAGGCTCTTAGGCCGAGAGTTCCGAGAGGATCTCTTCGGGTTCGGGGAAACGGCCCGTCTCGTCCTTGGAGTAGATCCTCTTTCCGTCGACGGAGACGTCGAAGATACCGTCATCGCCTCGGATCAGCTCGGCTTCGACGCCGATCTCCTCCCGGATCTTGGCCGCCAGACCGGTGGCCATCGGCAGGTAGTTTCAGGCTCCGCAGTAGGTGATGGAGACGCGCATGCGGAGAACGTAGCCGGGCTGGGGAGCCCCGGCAAAGGCCGTCTCTGGTGTCCTGTTCCGGGAGTGCGCTCGCATTCGCGGAACAGGACACCGGGTCCAACCGCGGCCCCGGGCGGGCTAAGATCCGCGCGTGCACACCGTCTCCGAGCTTCTCAGCGCGCTGGCCCGGCGCGCTCCCTTCGAGAAGGCCGCCGACTGGGATCCCGTCGGTCTCCAGCTCGGCGATCCGGCGGCCCACGTACAGAGAGTCGCCGTCTGTCACGAGGTGACCGAGGAGGTGGTGCGGCGGCTCGAGCAGACCCGGGTCGATCTGCTCGTGAGCTATCACCCCCTGCTCTTCCGCGCCACCAGCCGACTGCTGGCGGGCAAGACGCCGACGGGTCGGGCACTGCGGCTCGCGCAAGAACGCGTGGCGCTCGCCGTGGTGCACACCAACTTCGATGTGGCGCCCGGAGGGACGGCGGACGCCCTGGCCGAGGCGCTGGGTCTGGAGGAGATCTCCGGTTTCGCGCCCCTTCTAGGACCGGAGGTCCGCAAGGTCGTCACCTTCTTGCCGGCCGACGCAGCCGCGCCCGTCCTGGAGGCGGTGTCCGCCGCCGGCGCGGGCCGGATCGGCAACTACACGCACTGCTCTTACCGAGGCGAGGGGCTTGGAACCTTCTTTGCGGGTGAGGGAACCGACCCCGCCACGGGCTCTCGCGGGGGGCGGAACGAGGAGCCGGAGGTGCGACTCGAGTTCGTGGTGCCCCGCGCGGTCGAGGAATCCGTTCTCGAGGCGCTCGTGCTGGCCCATCCGTATGAAGAGCCCGCGTTCGATGTCTACGAGCGTCGTGGGGACGCCGCGATGATCGGACGGATCGGTCGCCCGGCAGACGGCACCACGCTACGCGCATTGGCGGAGCGGGCTCGGGCCGAGCTCGGTCACCCCGTCCTGCGGATCGCCGGGGACAGGGACCGCGCGCTCTCCCGCGTGGCCGTGATCCCCGGCTCGGGCTCTGCCTACCTCGCCCGGGCCGCGCAGGCGGGGGCCGATGCCGTCGTGACCGGGGATCTGGACCACCACCGGGTTCGAGAAGCCCTCGATCGGGGACTGGGCCTGCTCGACGCGGGGCACGCGCCTACGGAGCGCCCGGGACTCGAGCGGCTCTACGCCGCCGTCGCCGCGATCGGGATCGAGACGCTGAGCTTCCTCGACCTCGACCCCGACCCCTGGCACGCGCAGCCGTGAGATGACGGAGATCGCTGACGCGGGAAGGTCGGACGGTTAGGCCTGGTCCGAGCGTGTGATGCGTGCGCCCGCCCGGGCCATCTCGGCGAACGCGCGCTCGCCGTCGCCCTCCGCAAGATCCACCGCGCGGCAGCCGTCCTCGACGACGAACGTCCGGAATCCCAGCTGTCTCGCATCCAGCGTCGAGAACAGCACGCAGTAGTCCGTCGCCAGGCCGGCCACCCACACCTCGTCGACACCGCGTTTCTCCAGGTAGTCCCGCAGGCCGGTGTCCTTGCGGTGCTCGTTGTCGAAGAACGTGCTGTAGCTGTCGATGTTGCGGTCGGTTCCCTTGTGAAACACCGTATCCACGCGCTGCATGTCGAGGTCGGCGGCAAGCTCGGCGCCGCGTGTCCCCTGCACGCAGTGGTCCGGCCACAGGGTCTGCGCAACCCTCTCGAGCTGGATCTGATCCCCGGGTCGCTTGCCCGGATGCTGGCTGGCAAAGCTCTTGTGGCCCGTGGGGTGCCAATCCTGCGAGCAGACCACCAGGGGAAACGCAGCCTGGAGCGCGTTCGCGACGGGGATCACGGCGTTCCCGTCGGGAACCGCCAACGCGCCACCCGGCAGGAAATCGTTCTGGATGTCGACCAGGACGAGGGCCCTCACGCCTGCCTCCTGGCTGCGAGGCGCGGCTCGATCTCGACGGGGTAGGGATCGGGATGCACGAGTCGCTTCACACCCGCGGGGAGTCGCGCGAGCTGTTCGAGTGTACGCGCTCGCGAGGCGTCCAGCG
>JAUXJB010000084.1 GCA_030624945.1 Deltaproteobacteria bacterium
ACCACAACAAGAGCTGGCCCCCGACCTTCCCCGCTGCGCGCCCCGTCCTGGCCCTGGACCGAGTCTACGCTCGCGGCGCACGTGTCATGGAAATTCGAACGCACAACAGCCGTTCGGCACGCCGCGGATCCGATCATCTACCCGTGATCGCCACCATAGAGCTCGCCGATCTCGAGACGACTTGAGCGCGCGACAGAGCACTCCGTTTGACAGTCGCGGACCGGCTCGGGCAGGCTAGGGTCCCTCATGCCAAGGGAGAGGTCGTCGGGTGAGGGTAGCGTCGCGTTAAACGACTTCGCGCCGCAACGCGCGCACGCAGCGGCAGAAATGCTGGCCGGCTTGAACGCTCCCCACAAGTCGATTCCGACCTGGCTCCTCTACGACGCCCGCGGCATGGAGCTCTTCGAGGCCATCTGTCAGACCGACGAGTATTACCTGACACGGACCGAGCTTTCGATCTTGCGCGAGAACATCCAGGAGATGGCAGACCTGATCGGTCCCGAGACATTGCTCATCGAGTACGGGAGCGGTACGGGGCAGAAGACGCAGCTCCTGCTCGATCACCTGAAGGAACCCGTCGCCTACATTCCGATCGAGATCTCGCGAGAGGCGCTACGACAAGCGACGAAAGAGCTGTGCGAACGGTACCCTACCCTACCCGTCTTGCCGGTCTGCGCGGACTACACCTCGCATTACGAGCTGCCAGAGCTGCCGTTCGAGCCCGCGCGGCGCGCCGTGTTCTTCCCGGGCTCGACCATAGGGAACTTCGAACCGGAAGAGGCAAAGAATTTCATGAGCCACATCGCCGAGGCCGTCGGGAAGGGCGGCAGCGTCCTGGTAGGCGTCGACCTCCACAAAGACGCCGAAACGCTCGAGAAGGCCTACGACGACGCGGCGGGCATCACGGCGGAGTTCGAGCTCAACGCGCTCGAACACATCAACCGCGAGTTCGATGCAAACTTTCGCCGCGATCGCTTCGAGTACCGGTCCTTCTACAACCGGGAGCTCCAGCGCATCGAGATGTACCTGGTAAGCCGCGAGCGTCAGAACGTACGCGTGGACCGCACGGAGATCGAGTTCGCCGAGGGCGAGCACATCCTGACGGAGTACTCTCAGAAGTTCACGATCGAAGGCTTTCGTAGCTTCGCCGCCGAAGCGGGCTTCTCCGTCGGCCGCGTATGGCTCGACGACCGGTCCCTCTTCAGCGTCCAGTACCTGGAGCGCGCATAGAGGTCCTAGCGCAATGTTGCAGATCGACCTGACGGGTAAGCGGGCCTTTGTCGCGGGAGTGGCCGACGACGCGGGCTTCGGATTCGCCATCGCCAAGAAGCTGGCCGAAGCCGGGGCTTCGATCTGTGTGGGGACCTGGCCCCCGGCATACGGCGTCTTCACCAAGTTGCTACAGAGCCGGAGAATCGCCGATTCGTTGCGGCTTCCCGGCGGGGGCGTGCTCGAGTTCGAGCGCATCTACGCACTCGACGCGGAGCACGACGAGCTCGAGGGCGTTCCGTTGGAGATCCGCGAGAACCGCCGGTACAAGGCCCACGCCGACTTCACGGTGCAGGGTGTCGCCAACCAACTGGTACATGATTTCGGCGACAAGCCGCTCGACGTGGTCGTGCACAGCATCGCAAACGGAACCGAGGTCAAGAACGCGCTGCTCGAGACCAGCCGCCAGGGGTACCTCGGAGCCGTGAGCGCCAGCAGCTATTCCTTCGTCTCGCTGGTGCAGCGCTTCGGCCCATTGCTGCGGGATGGCGGCTCGTTTCTCACACTCACCTACATGGCCTCGGAGCGCGTCATCCCGGGCTACGGCGGGGGCATGTCGTCCGCAAAGGCGGCTCTGGAATCCGATACGCGCACCCTCGCCTACGAGGCGGGGCGCAGCTTCGGCGCCCGCGTGAACTGCATCTCGGCGGGCCCCTGGGCATCGCGCGCCGCGACCGCGATCGGCTTCATCGGCTCGATGATCGAGTACGCCCGCCGGAACTCACCGCTGCCGGAGCCGATCCACGCGGAAGAGGTCGCCGCCGCTGCGACGTTCCTCGCGAGCTCGCTCGCATCCGGGATCACCGGGACCACCCTCTACGTCGACAAGGGCTTCCACTCCATGGGCATGGCCGTGGGCTGAGTCAAGACAGGTCGTCGAAGCGGACGACGGTCTCGCGGCCCGATGCCATGTCCTTCACCTTCACGGACCCCTCCTGCCATTCGTCGGGACCGACGAGCACCACGCGCGCCGCGCCCGAGGCCTCGGCTGCCTTCAGCGCTCTCGCCACGCGCGGAGCGGCGTAGGGCGTATCCACCCGGACCCCCTGGGAGCGCAGCTTGGCAACCACGCGCCGAGCCACCCGACGCATGTCCGCGCCGATCGGAACGACGACGACGTCCACCCTCGGGACCGCGTCGGGCACGAGTCCGCGCTTCCTCAGAAGCTCTGTCAGAACCAGGTCTCCCATTCCGAAACCGAGCGCGGGAAGCTTGGGGCCGCCAAAAAGCTCGATCAGCTCATCGTAGCGCCCACCTCCCGCCACGGAGCGCAGCTCCCCCGCGCGATCGAAGATCTCCCAGACAGGTCCGGTGTAGTACGCGAGTCCGCGCACGATTCGGAAGTTTGGCTGGACGAAATCCTCGATGCCGAAGTCCGCGCAGGCCTCGATCACGGCGGCGAGCTCGTCCGAGTTCTCGAGCGGCATCCGCTCGCACCACTCGCTGACCTCGCGGGCACGCGTCTGCCCGAGCAGGGCCTCGAGCCGCTCAGGAGCAGCTGCGTCCCGCTCGAGTTTGTCGATCAGGGCCAGCACCTCGCCCTCGTCCTCCTCGCCGACGTCGATGGAGGCGAGCTGCCTGCGCAGCAAGCGGCGATCGTTGATGCGCACCACGACGTCGGCGGCGCCGAGACCGAGCTGCCGCAATGCCTCGACGGCCACCGCCACGAGCTCCGCATCGGCCGCCGGGTCGTCGCTACCGAAGATGTCGGCGTTCCACTGGTAGAAGGCTCGGGCCCGGCCACGCTGGGGCTTCTCGTAGCGATAGAACTCGGGAATGCAGTACCACTTGATCGGCTTGGGAAGCCCGCCGGCGCGACCCGCCACCATGCGCGCGATGGTCGGAGTCATCTCGGGCCGCAACGCGACCTTGCGCCCCCCTTTGTCCTCGAATGCGTAGAGCTGCCCGACGATCTCCTCCCCGGACTTGGCGGAGAGGAGCTCGAGCGGCTCGAGCACCGGGCCGTCGATCTCCTCGAAACCGGCCCCCCGGGAGGCTCGCCGCCACGCCGACTCGATCCAGCGCCGCACGGCCAGCTCCTGCGGGAGAAAATCGCGAAAGCCGGGCAGGACCCGAAACCTCATGGCGCGGCATCCTAGCGGAGCGCGGGCGAGCCGTCAGTCGAGAAGTCGGACCCGGACCCCGGCCCGGAGCTGCGCTTCACCGAGGCACCGTGCGAGACGATGAGGGGACTGTGGAGCCGCTGGATCCAAATAGCGGGGGCGGGCCCGGGCGTTACCCTCCGGGGTCGAGGCAGCGCGCCTCGAAGCTTGGAGATTTGGCGGCGTGAGCACCCGTCAGAATTCGGCGCTCCCCATGTCGGATGCCGGCCTGGCGTCCCTCCTGAGCGCCGAGAACGGGGCCTGGGTCGAGTCCCTCTACGAGGACTACCTGTTGGGGCGCGCCAGCGTCCCCGCGCGCTGGCGCGAGACGTTCGACGCGCTCGGCGCGGGTGACGGGCGCGCCGCGGCCCCTGCCGGACCCGCCGGGGAGGAGGAGATGCTGTCCGGGCTCGGCGTGTTCGCGCTGGTCAACGCCTACCGGACCTACGGCCACCTGATCGCTCGCCTGGATCCGCTCGTGGCCGGCCCGACCGAGCACCCCCTGCTCGATCCGCGCGAGTTCGGTTTCGAAGAGCGCCACCTCGACGTGCGCCTCCCGTGTGGGAACTACCTCGGGCTCCGGGAGGGCACGCCCCGCGAGCTGATCGAGAGCCTGCGCGCGACCTACTGCGGGACCTTCGCGGCCGAGTTCATCGAGATCAGCGATGTGCAGCGACGCGACTGGCTACTGGAGCAGATGGAGCCCTGTGGGAACCGGCCGCCGCTGTCGGGTGAGACCCGCCAGAGAATCCTCACCCAGCTGATCGCCTCGGAGCGCTTCGAGCAGTTCCTGCACAAGCGCTTCATCGGGCAGAAGCGCTTCTCGATCGAGGGCGCGGAGTCCCTGATCCCCCTCATGGACACCATCGTCGAGGACGCAGCGGAGCTCGGGGCGCTCGAGCTGGTCATCGCCCTGGCCCACCGGGGTCGCCTCAACGTGATGACGCACATCATGGGAATGCCGTACTGGGCTCTCATGGCGGGCTTCCAGGCCTCGCTGGCGCCGCTCGACGCCCAGGGCTCGGGCGACGTCAAGTATCACCGCGGCTACTCGTCGGATCGCAAGACGCGCTCGGGCAAGAACATCCACCTGTCGCTGCAGCCGAACCCGAGCCACCTGGAATGGGTGAACCCCGTCGCCGAGGGAATCGTCCGGGCAAAGCAGAACTTCCGCGGCGATGTCGCGCGCGAGCAGGTCATCCCGGTGATGATTCACGGCGACTCCGCGTTCATCGGTCAGGGCATCGTGCCCGAGACGCTGGCGATGTCGGAGCTCGACATCTATTGGACGGGCGGCACGATCCACATCATCGTCAACAACCAGATCGGCTTCACCACCGAGCCGAAGGATTACCGCTTCACGCGGCATCCCTCCGACATGGCCAAGGTCATCCAGGCGCCGATCTTCCACGTGAACGCCGACGACCCGGAGGCGTGTGTTCACGCCGCCAAGCTCGCGGTCGAGTTCCGGCAGCGCTTCAAGGAGGACGTGATCATCGACCTGGTCTGCTACCGCCGCCACGGGCACAACGAGGGCGATGACCCGACGTTCACGCAGCCGCTGCTCTACAAGCAGATCAAGACGCACCGACGGATCGGAGCCATCTATACCGAGCGCCTCTTACAGGAGCAGGTGGTCGACCCTGCATTGATCGAGAAGCTCGAGAGGGAGCAGAACCGAAGACTCGAGGAGGCCCTCGTGAAGAGCTTGGAGAGGCGGCGCGACGAGGGCACCGAGGGCTACCACGGACTTTGGAGCGGGCTCGAGACATCGCGGCGACGCGTCGACTTTCCGACCGCGGTCTCGCGCGACCGACTGGAACGGGTGGGCGAGGCGCTGCTGGCCGTACCGGAGGGCTTCTCCGTCCACCCGAAGGTCAAGAGGCTGATGGAGCAGCGGGCCCGCTCGGTCCGCGAGGGCCACGGCATCGACTGGGGAACCGCCGAGGCTCTGGCGTTGGGAACGATGCTCGGTGAGGGCACGACGATCCGGTTCACGGGGCAGGACGTCGAGCGGGGGACCTTCAGCTCGCGGCACGCCGTTCTACACGATATCGAGACGGGGGAGCGCTTCATTCCGCTCGGTGCGCTGACGAGCAAAGGCTCGAGGCTGATCATCAACAACAGCAACCTCTCCGAAGCGGCGGTGCTGGGCTTCGAGTACGGCTACAGCACGGTCGATCCGGACCGGCTGGCGATCTGGGAGGCGCAGTTCGGGGACTTCTGCAACTCGGCGCAGGTCATCATCGACCAGTTCATTGCCAGCGCGGAGACCAAATGGACGCGTTCGAGCGGACTGGCGATGCTGCTGCCGCACGGCTGGGAGGGACAAGGGCCCGAGCACTCGAGCGCCCGCCTCGAGCGCTTCCTCCAGCTCTGCGCGGAGGACAACATCCAGGTCTGCAACCTGACCACGCCTTCCCAGTACTTCCACGTGCTCCGTCGCCAGATCCGTCGCAACTACCGCAAGCCGCTGGTCCTGATGTCGCCAAAGAGCCTGCTCCGACACCCGCGGGCCATCTCGTCCATCGAGGAGTTCACGGCTGGAGAGCTCCAGTGCGCGCTCGACGATCCCGCGTTCGTCTCGGGAGAGCTGGACCGAAGCGCGGTTCGCCGCGTCATCGTCTGCTCCGGAAAGATCTACTACACGTTGCTCGCCGTGCGCGAGGATACGGCGTTCAACGACGTCGCGCTGGTCCGATTGGAGCAGCTACACCCCTTCCCGTTTGCACAGCTCGGCGAGCTCCTCTCGGCGTACCCTGCAACGGACATCGTATGGTGTCAGGAAGAGCCCTGGAACATGGGCGCTTGGTTCTACGTGCAGGAGCGGCTGCGACGCGTGCTCCCGCCCGGTGCCAGCCTGCGCTATGCGGGTCGCAAGGAGGCCGCGAGCCCGGCGGTGGGCTCGTACGCCATGCACGAGCGGGAGGAGGCGGAGCTCGTCCGCCAGGCCTTTGCTACGAAGCCCACGCAGCCCGTAGATGCGATCGGCGCGATGCCCCCTCAGGACAGCTCCACGCCGTAGCCACGTCCCTCCAGTGCCCTGGCGACCACGTCTTGATGGTCGCCCTGGAGCTCGATAATCCCGTTCTCGACGGAGCTCGTGGTGCCGCACGCGCGGGCGAGCTCGCCGGCCAGCCCGCGCAGCTCTGCTTCG
Source organism: Deltaproteobacteria bacterium (assembly GCA_030624945.1). Lineage (GTDB taxonomy): Bacteria > Myxococcota_A > UBA9160 > SZUA-336 > SZUA-336 > JAUXJB01. Next base: position 6,529 of record JAUXJB010000084.1, read on the forward strand.
GGCAGCGACAGTCCCCAGATCGCCGTTCGCGTCTCACCCCGGCGCGTCTTCCGCTGCACGCGAGCCCTGGACTTGCCATGGGACGCCGGCTCCCGCGAGCCGCAGAGGCAGCGTGTGGGGGGGCGCCCGCAACGCGGGCAGAGCCCGTCCCTGCGGGTCCTGCGGGTCGGGGGAACCACTCCCCCGACCGAGCCCACGCCCTCCCCGTCCTGCTTGGACATCGGCTCAGCGCATGGGTCCCAGGCGCCACTCGCGCAGGGCCCTGTCGACGATCCTGCGGACCCCCGGCTCGCGCCAGAACGAGAAGTGGCTGCCGTGATACCAGGCGATCTGCGGCT
>JAUXJB010000015.1 GCA_030624945.1 Deltaproteobacteria bacterium
GCGAAGACGGCCTCGAGCTCACCCCGCGTGCCATCCGGAAGCTGGGGGAGCTCGCGCTCGATGACATCTACGCGGCACTCCGGCGCGGCGGTGCCGGGCCGCACCCGACACAGTTTCATGGCACGGGAGAGGTCTGCACGGAGCGTAGCAAGCCCTACGAGTTCGGGATGACCTCCCACATCGATGCGCTCGGCACGATTCGCAACGCGCTCCGGCGCGCACCCGGCTCGGCCACGGTCCCGGTGCAGATCGAGCCCTGGGATCTCGAGGTCTACGATACCGACCAGACGACCGAGACCACGACCGTTCTCCTGCTCGACATGAGCTGGTCGATGTCCTGGTCGGGACGCTGGGCGGCGGCCAAGAAGGTGGCGATTGCGATGGACCACCTGATCCGCACCCGCTTCCCGCGCGATCGCTTCTTCACCGTCGGGTTCTACACCAGAGCGCGAGAGCTGCGCATCCACGAGCTCCCCGAGCTGTCCTGGAACATGTCGGACCCGTTCACCAATCTTCAGGACGGGCTGCGCGTCGCGCAGCGCTTGATCGACCGGCACCCCAGCGACAATGCGCAGATCATCGTCATCAGCGACGGCCAGCCGACCGCCTACTTCGTCGAGAACGAGCTGCGCGTCGAGTGGCCGAACGGCCGCGGCGGCACGAGCCCGCGCGCGAACAGAGAGACGCTTCGAGAGGTCCGGCGCGTTACGAAAAAGGGCATCACGATCAACACCTTCATGCTCGATAACTCTCCCGAACTGATGCGCTTTGTCGAAGCCATGACGCGGATCAACAAGGGGCGCGCGTTCTACACGACGCCCGGTCAGATCGGCGAGTACATCATGGTCGACTACTTCGCCCGCAAGCGTCGCAAGATCGGTTGATGGAGCCCGGCTCTCGGCCCCGCGGCAGCCCGGCTCAGCTGGCGGGTCGCACGCTCGCGAACCTGGCCGGGTTCGTGCGCGATGCGGCCGTGGCGCCTTTCGCTTACCGCATCTCGCGAGAGTGGCTGGCCCTGCGACTCGACCTGGGGGTCGCCGAGGCGCCGCGGCGTTCCTGGCTGTGGCGGACCTCTGTCCTGCCCGCGCCGGGACCGCTCGCAAACGTGCTCGAAGCGCTCAGGCTGGCTGCTGGCGACGTCCGGGTTCGCGGGGTGTTCGTGCGCGTCGGGCGGGGTCCGATCGGCTGGGCGCAGGTCGCGTCACTCGCTCGCGCGCTCACCCGCGTGCGCGAGTCCGGCAAGAAGCTCGTCGTCTACGCCGAGGCCACGGGCAACGCCGGTGCGTGGCTCGGTGGCCTGGCGGACCACTTCTGGATGGCTCCGGCGGGTCGGCTCGACCTGCTCGGTATTCGCGTTGAGAGCATCTTCTTGCGCGGCGCCCTCGACCGCCTGCGGATTCGCCCCGAGGTCCTCTCGGCGGGCCGCTACAAGTCACTGGGCGAGATGCTCGATCGCGAGTCGATGAGCCCGGAAGCCCGGGAGGCGCTGGAAGCCATCGTGGACGACTTCTACGCGGCTCTGGTCGACGGTCTGGCCGCGGGCAAGGCCGGAGATGTCGATCGCGCCGGCCGCTGGATCGACGGGGGGCCCTACCTGGCGGCGGAGGCCCTGGAGCAGGGCATCGTGGACGATCTGGTGTACGGCGACGAGATCCCCACGCGGCTGGCAGAGCTGGGCGGCGCGCCCGCCCCACGCACAGGGCAGGAGCTCCCGAAGGCGCAGCCGATCGGCGAGGCCGCATATTTGCGCCTGGCGCGGCGTCGCTTCGTCTGGACCCCGATCTCCCAGGGTCCCGCGCAGATCGCCGTCGTGCCTGTGCTGGGGCTCATCCGGCCGGGAGCCGGATCGCCCCGGGGAGTGGTCGGAACGCTCCGCCGGCTCGAACGCTCGGACTCGGTGCGCGCGGTCGTGCTGCGGGTGGATAGCCCCGGGGGCGACCCGCTGGCCTCGGATCTGATCTGGCGGGCGACGCGGAAGCTCGCCGAGCGGAAGCCGGTCGTGGCGAGTCTCGGGAACAGGGCGGCCTCGGGAGGCTACTACGTCGCCATGGGCGCCAACGAGATCGTCGCGGAGGAGGCGACTCTGACGGGCTCGATCGGCGTCGTGCTGGCCGGCCTGGCCTTCGAGGAGCTGCTGGCCGGCGTTGGCGTGAGCTCGGAGAGCATTCAACGCGGCAAGCACGCCGGCATCTACTCGACGATGGCTCCCCGCAGCGAGGAGGAGCGCGGCGTGCTCCAGCGCCACGTCGATGGCCTCTACGAGCGCTTCGCGGGCAACGCGGCCGACAGCCGCAACCTCTCACGGAGCGATCTCGAGGAGGTGGCGGAGGGCCGCGTCTGGAGCGGTCGCCGGGCGAGTCAGAACAAGCTGGTCGACCTCCTCGGCGGGCTGGAGCTGGCGCTGGAACGCGCCGAGACGCTGGCGGGGCTCGAGCGCGGCGAGGGCGTGCCGCTGTACTGCGCCCCGCAAGGTGCGGGCTTTGCGAGGCTTCTGCCCTCTCAGCCCTTGGACCGGGTCGCGGGGGCGCAGCTCTGGTGTCCCATCCGCGTCGAGCTGGCGTGACCGCCTGGCCGGCTCCCGGGCAGGCCCCGTGTCTCGAGGCCGAGCAGCTCCGGGAGCTCGGAGTCGAGCGCTGCGTCGGGTTGCCCCCGATCGTGCTGGAGATCGGCTTCGGGCGGGCGGAGCTGATCCTGGGTCTCGCGGCCGAGAGCCCCGCGCGCAGCTTTCTCGGGATCGAGGTGTCGCGAAAGCGTGTAGCCAAGGCCGCCCGGCGGGTCCTGCGCCAGGAGCTCCGGAACATCCGGCTCGTACACAGCTCCGCCGAGTACGTGCTCGAGCGCGCGCTGCCCGCGGGCTGCGTCGGCGAGTGCTGGATCAACTGCCCCGACCCCTGGCCGAAGAAGCGCCACCATCGCCGCCGACTGATTCAGCCGGACTTTCTGGACACGCTCGCGTGCGCCCTGGCGGGGGACGGGCTCCTGCACATCTCGACGGACCACCGGGGCTACGCCGAGTGGATCGCGAACGCGCTGCCACGGGCGTTGGAGCTCGATAATCTCCACGCGCCGAAGCCCTGGTCCGACAAACGTCCCGATCGCAGCGAGACCGCCTACGAGGCGGAGTGGCGCGAAGAGGGGCGAGCCATCGTCTACTTCGACTACCGTAAGCGCCGATGAACTCGCTCCTCGACCACACGCCCGAAGAGCTGCGCGCTCGCTTCGCCGACCGGGGCATCGAGCGCTTCCGCGCCGACCAGGTGCTCCACTGGGTGCTGGTGCGGGGGGTCGACGACTTTGGCGCGATGACAAACCTCTCCGGGGATCTGCGCAGCGCGCTTGCCGACGACTGGCAGGTCCGGCCGCTCGAGCGCGTGGCCGTGCACGCGGCGGGGGACGGCACACGCAAGCTCGTGCTGCGCACCGCCGACGGGGCGCTGATCGAGGCGGTCACAATCCCGGAGGAGCGGCGTCAGACCGTCTGCGTGTCCGCACAGGTGGGCTGCAGCCTCGACTGCTCTTTCTGTGCGACCGGGCGGCTCGGGTTCGGGCGCAACCTGGAGCCGGGCGAGATCGTGGATCAGCTGCTGCACGCTCGGGAGGTGCTGGCGGAGAGCGGCCTCGCCCCGGCGCCGACGAACGTGGTCTTCATGGGTATGGGGGAACCGCTGCTCAACCTGAAGAACGTGATCGGGGCGATCCGCACCCTGACCCACCCGAGTGGGTTCGGGATCTCCCCGCGTCGGATCACGGTGTCGACCGCGGGTGTGGCCTCCCGGATGGCAGAGCTGGGGGCTGCCGTACCGGTACGTCTGGCCGTGTCCCTGCATGCCACGACGGACGCCGTGCGCGATCAGCTCGTGCCGCTCAACAAGCGCTTCCCGATCGCGGCCCTCGTAGAGGCCTGCGCTCGCTATCCCGTGGCTCGCCGGGACCGGATCTCCTTCGAGTACACGCTGATGCGGGACGTGAACGATTCGCCCGAGGACGCGCGCAGGTTGGCCCAGCTCGCGCGGAAAGCGAGGGCCAAGGTGAACCTGATCCCCCTCAACGAGCACCCGGGTACGCCCTTCCGGTGCCCCGAGGATGCGCGCGTGGAAGCCTTCACCGAGGCGGTCGCAGCCTGCGGTGTGACGGCCACGGTCCGACGCCCGCGAGGTAGCGACATCTATGCAGCCTGCGGCCAGCTCGGTACCCTTGGGGACAGGGGCCGGGGGCCAAGCTCACCGGGTTCCGGCCGATAGAGCATGTCGGGATGCTGTACGCGGTAGGCGATATCCACGGCCAGTGCGATCAGCTCGAGGAGCTGATCCGCAAGCTGCCACTCGAGCAGCACGATCAGATCGTCTTCGTGGGCGACTACGTCGACCGCGGACCCGATTCGAAGGCCGTCGTGGACTTCTTGATCGACCTCAACCAGCGCTACGCGTGCACGTTCCTGATGGGGAATCACGAGGGCATGTTCCTCTCGTTCCTGGGCTGGAAGGGGCCAGCCTACTTCGGGGCGGAGGCGTTTCTGCACAACGGCGGCGAGACGACGCTCGAAAACTACGGCTACTTCGACTCCGGGGGGGACTTTCAACTTCCCGAGGCGCACAAGAGGTTCTATGAGTCGCTCAAGCTGTGGCACATCGAGGGCGAGTACGCCTTCGTTCACGCCGGGATCTCGCGCGAGGCCTTGCGGCTCTCGGATGTGAAGTACGCATTCTCGAAGGAGAGCCCCAGGGATCTGCTCTGGCAACGCAGCACGGGCGAGCTCCCGCACAGCCTCGGCGTCACGATCGTCTACGGCCACACACCGATGCCGGACATGCAGGTGCGCTGGAACCTTCCCTACTCGATCGGAATCGATACCGGCGCGGTCTACGGCGGCGCGCTCACGGCGATCCGCCTGCCCGACGAGACCCTGTTCCAGGTCTGAGCCGTGGAGCTGGGCCACGAGCGGGAGCTGATTCGCGCGACCGTCCGCAGGCTGGCGGAGGCGGAGCTGGCTCCCCAGGCGGCGGCGATCGATGCAGAGGATCGCTTTCCCCGCGACTTCTTTCGCCGCCTCGGCGAGGTGGGCGCGCTGGGCGTGCTGGCTCCCGAGGAGTACGGGGGAACCGGCAGCGACTACCTCACGGCCGCGCTCGTGATGGAGGAGCTCGCCCGGCACAGCGGTTCGGTCGCGCTCTCCTACGGGGCTCACGCGGTGCTCTGCGTGGGAGCCATCGCCCGGGACTGCAGCGACACACAGAAGCGTCGATTCCTGCCGCGCCTCTGTTCGGGGGAGGCGATTGGCGCGTGGGCGCTCACGGAGTCCGGCTCCGGCTCGGACGCACTCGCGATGCGAAGTCGGGCCGTGAAGAGGGCAGAGGACTACGTCCTCGAGGGCTCGAAGACCTTCATCACGAATGGCTCGGAGGCGGGGACGATCGTCGTGTACGCGCGTACGGACCCCGAGGCGGGCTCCCAGGGGATCTCCGCCTTTCTCGTGGACGCGGACAGCGAGGGGTTCTCCTGTGGCCGAACGCTCGAGAAGATGGGCATGCGCGGCAGTCCCACGGCGGAGCTCCGCTTCGACGCGGTGAAGGTCCCCGTGGAGAACCGGATCGGCGCGGAGAACGAGGCGGTGCGGATGGTCATGCGCGGCCTCGACGTGGAGCGCGCCACCCTGGCTGCGATCTCCGTCGGGCTCGCGCAGGCGGCACTCGACCACGCGCTCGTGTACGCGCGGGAGCGGGAGCAGTTCGGCAGGCCGATCTCGGACTTCCAGATGGTGCAGAAGATGCTGGCCGACATGTACACGGAGCTCGCAGCAGCGCGTCTGCTGGTGTACGAGGCCACGCGGCGCTGCATGGATTCGAGCGGCCCCGAGTGCAGCGCCTTGGCCTCCGCGGCGAAGCTGTTCGCATCGGAGTCCGGAACCCGCGCCGGTCTCGCCGCGGTGCAGATCCTGGGCGGCTATGGTTACACGCGCGATTACCCGGTCGAGCGCATCGCGCGCGACGCCAAGCTGATGGAGATCGGCGCGGGAACCTCCGAGATCCAGCGCCTGGTGATTGCCCGCCGCCTCCTCTCGTAAAAGATCACAGCGAGACGAGCGCAAGCTCCGCGGCAAGCGGAGCGCGCAGCGAGGCGCAGCCGAGCGAAGTAGCCGCCGGCGCGGCCGTCCGCGCCGGATGTAGGCTAGTTCGCCTCGACCACGGGGATCTTGAGCTTCATTCCCGGACTGAGCTGGGTGAGGTTGGCGTCCGGGTTGTAGCGGTGGATGAGCCAGATCGGGACCGAGTAGATGTCGTGCGAGAGCACCCAGAGGCTCTGGCCTCGGACGAGCGCGTGGTCGACCGTGCCCGTCACGGTGTACGTGCCGAAGAAGTCCTCCTCGATCCCCTTGTGGAACTCGATCCGCCGCTGCAGAAAGACCTGTGGGGAGGTCGCGGAGAAGTCCAGGTGGATCCGCTGGCCCATGCGCAGGGGCCGGCGGCTCGAGATCCGGTTGAGCTGGCGCAGGCGGGCCGTCGGGACCTCCAGCCAATCGGCGAGATGGCCGAGCGTCTCGCCCGCGTCCACCACGATCCAGTCGCCGTCGATCCGACGCCAGGGGGAGTTGTCGTCGAGCGGCAGCGGGCGACCCGGCGCGGGCTGAATCTGGTCCTTCGGGAACTCCCGCTTGCGGGGCGCGGCGTGTGCGGTCCGCACGAGACCGCTGGGGCGCGGGGCCTTGCGCCTCGCACCCGGCAGCTGGAGCACCTGGCCGGGATAGATCCTGTGGCGGCTCGGCAGGTTGTTGATCGCCACCAGGGTCGAGACCCTGGTGCGGTGGTTCTGGGCGATCTTGCTCAGCGTATCCCCGCGACGCACTTGGTAGTACTCGCTGCGCATCTGCTCGGCGTAGCGCTTCTCCTCGGGCAGGGCGGCCAGCCACGTCTCGGGGTCGGGCAGCAGCGTGCCCGCCGGCAGGCGCAGCGTGAAGTCCGTCGGGATGCGCTTGCCCGAGCGGTACACCGGAGGGCGTAGAGAGGGATTGAATTCCTTGAGGACCGCGGGCGTCACGCCCAGGTACTGCTGGAGGTCGTTGACGTCCGCATAGAACGGCAGCATCAGAGTATCGACCGCTTCCGGTGTGGCGCGCTGCAATGGCCCGAAGTAAGAGGGATACGACTGCATGATCTTGCGCGCGGCGAGGAACTGCGCGTAGAAGTTTCGGGACGCGAACCCGAACGTGCGACTCCTGTACTTCTCGATGATCACCGTCAGGTCGTCCGTACCGAGCCTTCGCTTGGCGCGTCGCATGCCGGCGTCGCCGTGGTTGTAGGCTGTGATCGCCAGCGGCCAATTCCCCAGAGATGCGTAGTTGTCGCGCAAGAGCTCGGCGGCCGCGCGCGTGGCGCGGATGGGGTCGAGTCGCTCATCGATGATGTAGTTGATGGTCATGTAGCGCCGTCCGGTCGACCGCATGAACTGCCAGACGCCCGCGGCGCCGTACTTGGAGTACGCGCGCAGGTTGAACGAGGACTCCACGTGCGGCAGGTAGGCGAGATCCTCGGGCAGCCCTAGGTCCCGGAAGATGGCGCGCATCTCGTCCTCGTAGGCGCCCGACTCGATCAGTCCCTGGCGGAACTTGTCGCGCTGGCCGAGTTGGAAGCGGACCCGCTGCGAGGCCGCGCGAAGCTCCTGCACCGTCGGCGCTCGGCCGAGATCGAGCTCGAACATGCGCAGGATCGCTCGCTCGTCATCGTCGCGTGGCGCTCGGCCCCTGCCGAGGCGCCCCAGCGCTCCACGCCAGTGGCGCCGGCGCTCGTCCACCTTGCGTTGCCGCGCCCGCCTGCCCGTGATCCCGTGAAACTCGACGGTCTCGTAGACGATCCCGGGTCGGCGAGAGTCGTGCAGGAGCCCCGCATCTCCGGTGACCTCGAGATAGATGCGCATCCAGAACGCAACGGTGGAGCGCAGGCTATCGGATTCCGAGAACTTCTCGGTCGCAGTCGCCGCGTGCGCGTCGGCACCGACGACGAGAGCGAACAACAGCGGTAGCAGGAAAACGGCTCGGACGTGCTTCTGCAAGGAAGGTCTCCCGCCCCCCACTATATCGCAGACCGGATCGGCCAGCTTGAGCGGGCCCACACTGTGTCACACATTGAACCGAAAGTGCACGACGTCTCCGTCGCGAACGACGTAGTCCTTCCCCTCCAGCCGCAACACGCCTGTCTTCTTGGCCTCCGCCAGCAGCCCCGCGAGTGGTGCGAGCTCCTCGAAGCTCACGACCTCCGCGCGGATGAAGCCGCGCTCGATGTCCGAGTGGACCTTGCCGGCGGCCTCTCGCGCGCGGGTTCCCCGCCCGATGGGCCAGGCGCGACACTCGTCCTCTCCGACCGTGAAGAACGGGATGATGTCCGCCGCTTCGAGAACAGCGCGGGTCACGGCTCCGCTCGCGGGCTCGTGGACGCCGTACTCCGCCAGGAACGCCGCGCGATCTTCGTTTGCGAGCTGTGCCATCTCCGCCTCGAGCGCGGCACAGAGGCCGAGCGCGGACATCCCGAGCTCACTGGCGCGTTTTGCGAGCGGCTCGGGAAGTGGGCAACCCGCATCGCTCTCCGCGACGTTGCAGAGCGCGATCAGCGGGCGGTCCGTCACGAGGGCGTATCCGCGCAGCGCGTTGCGCTGGCCGGTGCCGAGGTCGGCTGCCGAGACGGGCAGCTCGGACTCCAGTGCAGAGCGCGCGGCCTCGAGCGCGTCCGTGATTCGCTCGTCGATCCGCTCCTTGCGGGCGCGATCGAGTCGGCGCTCCAGCGAGGCGAGATCCTCGAGGCACAGCTCGCCGACGAGCCGGTCCAGGCCGGCGACGAGGGCATCGGGAGCGGCATCCGCGAAGGCGGGTACGACCAGCAGCAGCGCGTCCATGCGCTTCATCGCCTCGATCTCCGAGGTCGGGAAGCAGGGCTCCAGAGACGGGCACAGGTCGTGGATCGCGATCTCCACGGGCGTGGTTTTGCGCGGCTGGAAGAGCTCGGAGAGGCGCTCGAGCCGCGCGTCCTGCACGAGGATCCGGCCGATCGGAGTCCCCCTCTGCCTGGTGCTCGCCGTACCGTTCGCGACAAATGCGAGCAGCGATCGAAAGACGGTCGTCCGCCCCGAGCCCGCCAGTCCGACGATTCCCACGTCCATGCGCGCAGGGTAACGCAGTGCCTTCTTCCGACCACGGCCATGCCCCGTGATATGCTGCACGCCGTCGAGCATTCCAGGGGAGAAGCGAGGTATGGGGCCGCTCAGCGGGCTGAAGGTGGTCGAGATGGTCGGACTCGCACCGGGTCCGTTCTGCGCGATGCTGCTCGCCGATCTGGGCGCCGAGGTGATCCGTGTCGATCGGCCGCGGCCGGTAACGGGCTCCGGCGGAGACCGGCAGATCCAGCCGCTTGCCAGGGGCCGCCGCGGGTTGGTCGTCGACCTCAAGAACCCCAGGGGGGTGGAGGCCGTGCTGAAGCTCGTCGACGGCGCGGATGCCCTGATCGAGGGCTTCCGGCCGGGCGTCATGGAGCGGCTGGGCGTGGGGCCCGACGTGTGTCTCGAGCGGAACCCGAAGCTCATCTACGGTCGTCTCACCGGCTGGGGCCAGGAGGGTCCGATCGCGCAGGCGGCGGGCCACGACATCAACTACATCGCGCTGGCCGGTGCGCTCGAGTCCATCGGGTCGAAGGGCGGTCCACCCGTCCCACCGCACAACCTGCTGGGCGATTTCGCAGGTGGTGGGATGCTGCTCGCGTTCGGGATCCTCGCCGCTCTCTTCGAGCGCGCTCAATCCGGCAAGGGCCAGGTCATCGACGCCGCCATGGTCGACGGTGCCGCCATTCTGACGGCGTTCACGTGGGGGCAGTGGCACAGCGGCGTACTCACGCCCGAGCGGGGCACGAACGTGCTCGACTCGGGCGCGCCGCATTACAACGCCTACGAGACGGCCGACGGAAAGTACATCTCCATTGGGTCCATCGAGGAGGACTTCTACGCGGAGATGCTCGAGCGTACGGGACTCCAGGACCCCGACCTGCCCGATCGCGAGGATCGCGCCAACTGGCCCGTACTCAAGGAGCGCTTCGCGGCGGTCTTCAAGACGAAGACACGAGACGAGTGGTGCCAGATCATGGAGGGGAGCGACGCCTGCTTCGCGCCCGTGCTCACTCTGGAGGAGGCGGCCCAGCACCCGCACAACAAGGTGCGCAACACGTTCGTCGAGGTGGACGGTAGGACGCAGCCGGCTCCGGCGCCGCGCTTCAGCCGCACGCCGGCAGACGTCCCGAGCCCCGCCGGGCGGCTCGGACAGAACACCGAGGAGGTGCTGGCCGGCTGGGGCTTCTCAGCCCAGGAGATCGCGGCGCTGCGCGAGGCCAAGGCCATCCTCTGAGCGGCGTGTCCGCGCGTCCAAAGCTCGGCCCGGCGGACTACCTGGCGGGCTTGCAGTGCGAGCGCAGGCTCTGGCTCACCCGGAGGGAGCCCGAGCGAGCCGCGGGCAATGTGGCGAGCGTGGCAGCCCACCTGTCTCGGGCCGGGGAGATTCGTCGCCACGCCGAGCGGCTCTTTCCCGCTGCTGACGTCGTCGACGAGAAGGGACACGCCGAGGCGGTCGAGCGAACGCGGTCGCTGCTCGGCGACGAGCGCGTGTCCGCCATCCTCGGTGCTGCGTTCGAGCACCTCTCGGTCGAGATCGTGGCCGATGTGCTCGAGCGGCTGCCGGACGGGGGCTGGCGACTGTGTCAGGTCACGCCCTCGGGACGTGTGAGCGAGACCGACTTCGACGGGATCGCGCTCGCGCTCTTCGCACTGCGCGGGAGCGGGCTGCACGTGCCGTCGGCCGAGATCATTCACCCGGACGAGTCCTACGCGCGCGGTGCTGCGGGGATCGACTGGACCGCCTACTTCGCACGCCGCGACGTCACCGCAGATGTGGAGTTTCTGCTCGAAGACGTGCCGGGACAGGTCGAGCGGTTCGCCCGCCTGCTCGACTCTCCGCGTCGGCCGGACGTGGAACCCTCGCCGCACTGTCGGCGGCCGTGGGCGTGTGAGTTTCGTGCGGAGTGTCTGCGCGGGCTTCCCGCCGATTGGCTCGACCTGTTGCCCGGGCTGCGTAGCAGTCGCTTCCACGCGTTGCGCGAGGACGGCATCGCGCGAATCTCGGACATCCCCGGGGACTTCCCGTTGCGGCCGGGACAGGCGCTGGCGCGTTCCGCGCATAGGGATGGTGAGCTCGCCCTTGCGTCGGACCTGGGGGACATGCTCGCCGGGTTCGGTCCCCCCTCCGACTACCTCGACTTCGAGGCGATCGCTCCGGTGGTCCCCATCTACGCCGGGACGTGCCCCGACCAGGTGATCCCCTTCGGGTGGTCGCTCCACCGCCTGACCCAGGATGGTGAGCTCGTTCACCGTGACTTCCTCGCGCGCGGCTCGTGCGATCCCCGCCGGGAGTTCGCCGAAAGCCTGATCGCGTGCCTCGCTGCTGTGCCGCGTCCGATCGCCGTCTACTCCCCGTTCGAGAGCCGTGTCCTGCGCGACCTCGCGCTGGAGCTAGCGGATCTGGCAGCTCCGCTGGAGCGAATTCGAACGCGCCTGCGCGACCTGCAGCCCGTCGTGCGCGACGGGATCTACCACCTGGAGTTTCGCGGGTCCCTCTCGTTGAAGCGCGTCGCAAGTGCTCTCTCGCCGGGCTTCGGCTACTCGGATCTACGGGACGTGTCCGATGGGGGAGCGGCTGCCGAGACCTTCGAACGCATCGCCCGGGGCGAGCTCGACGCTCGAGAGGAGGAGAGGGCGCGCGCTGCGCTCCGCGCGTACTGCGCGCGGGACAGCGAGGCCTTGGCCGTCACGCACCTGGCGCTGCGGCAGCTCCTCGAGCGAGGGCGGCCGGAGCGTGCGGACCGCTCCCGCTAGCGGCTCGCGCCTTCGGATCCCCCGTCTCGCCTCGCCCGACTGGTCGCACAGGCCGTTCTCCTGTACATCCTCGCGCGGTCATGCCGCGCCCCGTCTGGCTCGTCGCGCTCACCGCGTTCCTGCTGATGCTGGGACTCGGTGTGCTCTTTCCCGTGTTGCCGTACTTCACCCGCTCGCTGGGGCTGAGCGACGTGCAGGCCGGCGTCCTGATGAGCGCGTATCCGGGCGTGGGCGTTCTGGTGAGTCCGCTCTGGGGACGTTTCTCCGAACAGCGCGGACGCAAGCTCGTCATCCTGATCGGGCTCCTCGGTTTCGCGGCGAGCTTTGCGCTGTTCGGTCTCGGGGACACCTTCCCGGAGCTCGTCGGTGCCCGGGTGCTGGGAGGCCTGTTCGCGGCCGCGGCCATGCCGGCGATCTTCGCCTACATGGCGGACGTCACCGAGCCCGAGAACCGCAGCCGTGCCATGGGCCTGCTGGGAGCCGCGCTCGCGCTCGGCGTCAGCTTCGGACCGCTGATGGGCGGGGTGCTGGGGAGCATCAACCTGCGCCTCCCGTATTTCACATCGGCGGTCGTCGGACTGCTGACTGCGGTTGCCGTGCTCTTCTTCCTGCCGGAGAGCCTCACGCCCGACCTCCGGGTCGAGGCGGCGCGGCACCGCGCAAAGCTGCGAGCGCAAGGCCTGACGACGCGGCGCATCGCCGCGGGGCTGATGGCGTTCCTGGCCTATAGCTTTCTCACCTCGACGGGTCGCCTGGGCGTGGACACCACGCTCGGATTCCTGGTGGCGGATCGCTTGGACGGCACGCCCTACGACGTCGGGGTCCTGATCTTCTCGATGGGAATGATCGCCGTGCTGGTGCAGGGCATGATCATCTCGCGGCTGGCCCGTCGTTACTCCGACTACCGGCTCCTGCTGGCCGGCACGCTGTTGATGGTCGTTGCTCTCGCGGGCATCGCGCTGACGCGCACCTGGATCGGAATTGTCGCCTCCGGATTGTTGCTCTCGGTGGGCTTCTCGTTGCTCGCCCCGACGTTCAGCGCGCAGCTGAGCCGCATGGCGGAGGGCATCCAGGGGGAGGCCCAGGGGCTCAACAACAGCGCGCAGTCGCTGTCGCGGGTGTTCGGTCCCATCCTCTTCGTCAGCATGTACTCGTGGCTCGGGACCTGGACACCCTACCTCCTCGCGAGCTTCCTGTGTCTGCTGGCACTGATGATCGCCGCGGCGCGCCTGGACCCCGAGCGCTCACTGGTCGAAGCGGCGACGGGTGACGGGCCGGTTTCGCGTCGGTAAGATCGCAGTCCGGGGGGGGGCAGTTGCCAGTATCCGAAGCGCTGACCAAGGGAGTTCGGGTTCACGTCGAGTCGCGCTACTCCCCCGAACACTCGAACCCGGTTGTCTCCAAGTACTTCTTTCTCTACACGATCCGGATCAGCAACGAGGGCGACAAGACGCTGCAGCTCCAGAGCCGTCACTGGATCATCGCGGACGCCGAGGGGCACACCGAGGAGGTGCGTGGCCCCGGGGTTGTCGGTAAGCAACCCGTTCTGGAACCCGGCGGCGTGTTCGAGTACACGTCCGGGTGTCCGCTCGCCACCCCCTTCGGTGCGATGTCGGGGACCTATCGCATGGTCACGCGCGACGGCGAGGCGTTTGATGCCGAGATCCCATCTTTCGAGCTGACCCAGCCATACGGAGTACACTAGGCGCCGCAGGTAGCGGAGGGAGACAGCGACACATGGCCACACCGCTCGAGGGAATCCGGGTCGTGGACTGGACCATCTGGCAACAGGGACCGTTCTGCAGCGTGATGCTCGCGGACCTCGGAGCCGAGGTCATCAAGATCGAGGAGCGGGAGAGCGGAGACCCCGGGCGGGGCCTGGTTCGCGCGAGCGGTATCGATGGCCCCGAGTTCTACTTCGAGGCCAACAACCGCAACAAGAAGAGCATCACGCTGGATCTCAAGCAGCCCGACGCGCGCGAGATCGTCTACCGGCTGATCGCGAAGTCGGACGTGCTCGTCCAGAACTTTCGCAAGGGCGTGGCCCAGCGCCTGGGCCTCGACTACGCGACGCTGCGCTCACACAACCCCAAGCTGATCTACGCGAGCGCCTCCGGCTACGGCCCCGAGGGACCCGACAGCGGCGAGCCATCCTTCGATCTGCTCGGGCTCGCACGCTCGGGAATCATGCAGGCCGTCGGTGAGCCCGACATGCCCCCCCTGGGGATCGCCGGCGGTGTGGCCGACCAGATGGGGGGCATCATGCTCGCCTACGGTGTGCTGGCCGCCCTGGTCGCGCGCGAGCGTCTGGGTGTGGGACAGCAGGTGGACGCCTCGCATCTCGGCAGCATGACCGTCCTGCAGGGGCTGAGCCTGTCGTCCAGACTCGCGAA
>JAUXJB010000193.1 GCA_030624945.1 Deltaproteobacteria bacterium
AGGCGCCGGGCTCGCAAGGCGCGCGAGCGAGGCGAATCCGTAGATTCGTCGAGCGAGCGCAACGCCGCGAGCGCGGATGCATCGGCCGCCGAGAATGCGAGCGCACTCCCGGAACAGGACACTAGGAGCCCGGATGCAGTTCGAACGCGAACTCGCCGTCGCCCGTCGAGCTGCAGAGCTCGCCGCGGAGATCATCGAGAGCTACTGCGGGGGCGAACGGGATCTGCGTCAGCGGGAGAAGTCCTGGGACAGTCCCGTTACCGCAGCCGATCTCGAGGCCAACGAGGCGATCGAACGGCACCTTCGAGAGGCTTTCCCCGACGACACGATCCTCTCCGAGGAGACGGTCGACACGTGCAGGCGGCAGGGGGTGGAGCGCCTGTGGATCGTCGATCCGCTCGACGGCACCAAGGAGCTCATCGCGGGCATTCCGGAGTTCGCCGTCTCCGTGGGACTCGTCGTGTCGGGGGAGCCGGTCGTCGGCTGCGTCTACCAACCCCGCACGCACGAGTGCTTCTGGGGCGCGAAGGAGGCGGGCGCGTTCCTCGACGGGCAGCGCATCGGCGTGTCGAAGGTCGATCGTCTGTCCGACGCGACGATGCTCGCAAGCCGCACGGAGACGAGCCGGGGGCAGGTAAAACCCTACTCAGAGCTCTTCGGCCGCATCGAGCCGACGGGCTCCGCCGCGCTCAAGCTCGCCCACCTGGCCTGCGCCCGCGGCGACCTCTGGATCTCGACGGCGCCCAAGAACGAGTGGGACGTCTGTGCGGGCGACCTCATCCTTCGCGAGGCGGGGGGCACCATGATCACGCTGGGAGCGGGCGTTCGCACCTACAATCAGGAGAAGCTCCTGCTCGAGCCGCCGATCGTCGCGGGATCTCCGAAGCTCGTGGGCGAGTTCGAGAAGTGGAGCGCGTGAGAAACCCGCTGCTCCGTCTTCGGCCCGTCTCCGACGAGCTCTACGAGGTCTCGGACCTGCGGATCGAACACTTCTCCCGACAGCGCTTCTGGCTCTTCGACCTCGAGGCCACGGGGCTCGACGCCAGCCGCGAGCGCGTCACGCAGATCGCGGGCATCCCCATCGAGGACGGACGCCTCGTCGAAGAGGAGGCGTTCACTCAGTACGTGCGCCTCGACCCGGGCGTCGAGATCCCGAAGGTCGTCCAGGAGCTGACCGGCATCACGGCCGAGACGCTCGTCGGCGCGCCCTCCTTCCCCGACGCCTGGGAACGCCACCTCTCGGCCTCGAACGGGGAGGGCATATGGGTCGGCCAGAGCGTCTTCGAATTCGACGTCCCCTTGCTCGAGGCGGAGTTCTCTCGACACGGCATGCCCGTCGAGCTGCCGCCCGTTCTGGATTCGGTCGTGATCGCGACGGCGCTGCTGGGCCCCTCTGTGGAGCGCTGGAGCACGAGCAAGCTCTTGCACCACTTCCGGGTGGACACGACGGGGCTGCGCCGCCACGACGCTCTCGATGACGTCAAGATCCTCGGACGAATCCTGCTGCCGATGCTCGAACTCATCCGGAACGAGCACGGCGACCGTCTCGAGATCCCCGCCGATCGACCGCTGCAGGTGCGCCGCCACCCACCGATCAAGCGCGACTGAGTCCCGGCGGTTGCAGCTCGCGTGCGCTATCACGCTGACATGAGCAACGGACCGCTCGCGGGAATCATGGTCGTCGACCTCTCTCGGGTGCTCGCCGGCCCCTTCTGTACGATGCAGCTGGTGGATCTCGGCGCCCGCGTGATCAAGGTGGAACAACCGCAGGGTGGGGACGACGCGCGGCAGATCGGGCCCTTCGTGGCGGGAAAATCCGCCTACTTCAGCTCTCTCAATCGAGGCAAGCAGAGCATCGCACTGGACCTCAAGGCGGAGGGAGATCGGGAGATCTTCGAGAAGCTCCTCCGACGCGCCGATGTGCTGGTCGAGAACTTCCGCGCCGGCGCCATGGAGCGGCTGGGATTCGGCTGGGAGGATCTCCACCGGCGGTTTCCCCATCTGATCTACGCAGCGGTCTCCGGCTTCGGCCACACCGGACCCTACGCCTCCCGACCCGCGTACGACATCGTGGTTCAGGGCATGGGCGGGATCATGAGCCTCACCGGATACCCCGAGGGGACACCCGCACGCGTCGGCACCTCGATAGGCGACATCGCTGCCGGCCTGTTTGCCACGGTCGGCATCGTTTCTGCACTCGTTGAGCGGGGGCACTCGGGGACCGGCGCCAAGGTCGATGTCGCGATGCTCGACTCCCAGGTCGCCATCCTCGAGAATGCGATCGCCCGCTACTCCGCAACCGGTGACGTACCCGGACCGCTGGGGACGCGCCACCCGTCGATCACCCCCTTCGCCGCGTTCGCCGCCAAGGACGCGCACGTGATCATCGCGGCCGGCAACGACACGCTCTTCAACACGCTCTGCGAGTGCCTCGAGCGTCCCGACCTGGCGGGCGATCCCCGCTTTGCGACGAACGACCTCCGTACGCAGAACGAGGCCGCGCTGCGCCACGAGCTCGAGTCGGTACTGGCCGCGCAGACGGTCTCGGTTTGGCTCGAGCGTTTCGAGCGAGCGGGCATCCCCTGCGCGCCCATCAACGACGTCAGGCAGGTGCTCTCCGATCCCCAGGTGCGCGCCCGGAACATGCTGGTGCGGGTAGAGGACCCGCAGGCCGGAACGCTCGAGATGGCGGGAAATCCGATCAAGCTCTCGAGCCACCCGGACCCGGATACGCGCGGTCCCATTCCGGACCTCGATGGAGACCGCGCGGCCCTGCTGCGGGAGTTCGTCGACGCGGATTAGAGAGCGAGCACGAGCGTGAAGGTCGCGACCGTGCCGACCAGGGCGAGGCCGTAGGAGGCGAGCGCAGGAACCGTCGTCCCCAACCCCAGATCCAGGCCGAGGTGCCGGAGGTGGTGGGCGCAGTGCCAGAGCGTGAGCGAGATCACCGCGATGAGGAAGACGCGACCGGTTCCGCTCGACGCCAGGCCGTATGCGCGGTCGTAGGCGAGTCCGCTCTCGAACACGCCCAGGGGGGCGAGCAGGCACACGCCGATCAGGAGGCCCGGCAGAAAGAAGCTGGCCGCGAAGCCGCCGCCTCCAAACAGCATCCAGAACAGCGGCTCAAGTTTGTGGATGAGATTCACAGGATCGCCCCCCCGAGAACGAGAAGCACCACGATCCAGAGCGTCACGAAGCCGCCGATCGGTACGAGGCCGAGCAGCGCCATCGGCACCGGCGGGGCCAGCGGAATCGGGCCGATCTTTCCGCCGGCCGGAATCTTCCGGCCCACCCAGCCGAAGCGCAGCGCGAAGTAGAGCGTGAAGAGCAGCACGACGCTGTTCAGCAGCAGCATCGCTGGCGAACCGAGCGCCGCCAGGTAGTCGTTCCAGGCCTGTTCCCCGCCGGCCAGCGCGCGGACACCGAACAGCAGGACGACGCAGGCGATCGCCATGAATACGCTGGTCGCTGCGAACAGGATGTAGTTTCGGTAGTGGGAGTATCGGAAGATCCAGCCATCCGGGGCGCGGGCGGGCAGCGTTCGCGTCCGTGCGGGAGAACTCATCGGGCGCCTCTCTTCGGCAGGAGCTTGGTCCACTGCAGTGCGGCGGTGAGCTTGCTCTGCTGGATGGCCATCGCGGGGTCGACGTGCTTCGGACAGACCTCCGAACACTCGTTCGCGTACGAGCAGGACCAGACCCCTTCGGGCCCATGCATGCCGTCCCAGCGCGCGGCCTCTCCCTCGTCCCGCGAGTCGCGGTTGTAGCGGTACCCCAGCGCGATCGCGGCAGGGCCGACGAACCCGGGCTCGTGTGCCAGAACGGGGCAGGCCGCGTAGCAGAGCGCGCAGTTGATGCAC
>JAUXJB010000269.1 GCA_030624945.1 Deltaproteobacteria bacterium
CTGCCGATCCAGCTGCTGCGCTCGAGCATCGCCATGGTGCCCCAGGACAGCTTTCTGTTCTCGACGACGCTTCTCGAGAACATCCGCTTCGGTCGCCCCGATGCGAGCCTGGACGAGGTGCGGGAGGCCGCCCGGCGCGCGCACGTGCTGGCCGACATCGAGGAGTTTCCACAGGGCTTCGACACGCTGGTCGGCGAGCGCGGCATCACGCTCTCGGGCGGCCAGCGCCAGCGCATCTGTCTCGCGCGCGCCCTCCTGCTCGACCCCGCCATCCTCATCCTCGACGACGCCCTCTCGAGCGTCGACGCCGCCACCGAGGAGGCGATCCTGAAGGAGCTTCGCGGGGCTCGGGCGGGACGTACCTGTTTCATCGTGGCCCACCGCATCTCGGCCGTGCGCGATGCCGACTTCACCGTGGTGCTAGAGGAGGGTCGCGTTGTGGCGATCGGATCGCACGACGAGCTGCTGCGAGAGGAAGGCCTGTACGCCCGCATCTCCCGACAACAGACGCTCCAGTCCGAGATCGAGGAAGAGATCGCATGATCCCGGACATTCACGAGGAGGTGGCGATCGGCAAGGTCTACGATGCCGCGCTGGTCCGGCGGTTGTGGCCGTATCTGCGCGTGCACTGGCGGCTCATCGCGTTCGCCCTCCTGCTCATCCCGTTGTACTCCCTGGTGCAGGCGCTGCCCGGGCCCCTGATCGGGACCGCGCTCGACGCCCTGATCGGAGTGGGCCCCAGCGAGGAGCTCGGCTGGCTCGCCGCCCTGGCCGATCCGCCGGGAGACCTCCCGCAGATCCCGTGGATCTCGTTTCTCCTGTTCCTGGCCATGGCCATCGGCGCGGGAGTCGAGTACGCGCGGATGCTCTCGATGACGGTCATGGGCCAGCGCGCCCTGCGCCAGATCCGAGGGGATCTCTTCGACCACGTCCAGCGCCTGCCGCTGCGCTTCTTCGACAGCTACCCCGTCGGCCGTCTGGTCACGAGACTGGGCAACGATATCGAGTCGGTCGGCGAGATGTTCTACAGCGGGCTCGTCCAGCTGGTCGCGGATCTGTTCGTCATGATCCTGTTTGCCAGCCTGCTCTTCTGGATCGATTGGCGACTCGCGCTCGTGGCGATGGTCGCGGTGCCCATGCTGGCGGGCGCGGCCGTGATCCTGCGCTGGAAGGTCCGCCAGGTCTATCGCCTGGTGCGGCTGAAGATCGCGCGGATCAACGCCCAGCTCCAGGAGACGATCACGGGCATGAAGGTCGTTCAGCTCTTCGCCCGCGAGCGCAGGAACTACGAGGAGTTCCGCGAGGTCAACAAGGAGCACCGCGACGCCTGGATCACTTCCATCAACTACGACTCGCTGCTGTCCGCCGCGGTCGAGATGGCGGTCAACCTGACGATCGCGTTCATCCTCTGGTACGGAGCTCTGCGCATCGGTCGGGGAGAGCTCGGGCTCGGCGTGCTGTACGTCTTCGTCGACTACATGCGGCGCTTCTACAGGCCGCTCCAGGATCTCTCCGCCAAGTACTCGGTCATGCAGTCCTCGATGGCCAGCCTCGAGCGGATCTACCAGCTCCTCGACGAGGAGCCCGAGGCCCACGAGCTCGGACAGGCGCCGCAACAGGTGCGTGGCGAGATCGTGTTCGAGAACGTCACGTTCGCCTACAAGGACGAGCTGGTCCTGCGGGATGTTTCGTTCCGGGTCGCGCCCGGCGAGCGGATCGCACTCGTCGGTCACACGGGCTCGGGAAAGACGACGGTGCTGAAGCTGCTCCTGCGACTGTACGAGCCGCAAGCAGGGCGGATCCTCGTGGACGGGCTGGATATCCGCGCGATACCGAGACGGGATCTCCGCCGCCACATGGCCTTCGTGCTTCAGGACGTGTTCCTCTTCACGGGCGAGCTCGGCTACAACATCGGCCTCGGTCAGGCTCCCCAGTCCGAGGTGAGGCTGCCGCGCGTACCGTTCACCTCGAGGACTTCGTGCGCCGGCTGCCGGATGGCTACGCCGAGCAGGTGAGCGAGCGAGGCACCAACTTCTCGGTGGGAGAGCGTCAGTTGATATCCTTCGCGCGGGCCCTCGCACAGAAGCCCTCGATCCTGCTGCTCGACGAGGCGACGGCAAACGTCGACACCGAGACGGAGGCGTTCGTGCAAGACGCACTCCATCGGCTGATCGAGGGCAAGACCTCCATCGTGGTCGCCCACCGCCTGTCGACGATCCGCGATGTCGACCGGATCTACGTGCTGCACAAAGGGGAGCTGCGGGAGGTCGGAACCCACGAGTCGCTCCTGGAGAAGCGAGGCCTTTACTGGAGGCTCTATCAGCTGCAGTACGCTGCCCAGACGAGGGCAGCGTAGGCTACGATCCCGTCGCTCCCAGTGTCCTGCTCCGAGAATGCGAGCGCACTCCCGGAACAGGACATTGGGGCTCGC
>JAUXJB010000278.1 GCA_030624945.1 Deltaproteobacteria bacterium
CTGCTGGCCAATCTCCAGGATCTGGGCTTCTACCCCACCGAGCGCGAGATCTTCGAGAAGTGGATCACTTCACCCAGCGGCCTCATTCTCGTCACGGGCCCCACGGGCTCGGGCAAGACGACGACGCTCTACTCGACGCTGCGCTACCTGGCCGGACCGGAGATCAACATCACCACGGTCGAGGACCCGATCGAGATGATCGATCCGCGCTTCGTGCAGGTGCAGGTCCAACGGGTGATCGATGTGACGTTCTCGCAGGCGCTGCGATCCATTCTTCGGCAGGACCCGGACGTCATCATGGTCGGAGAGATCCGGGATGCGGAGACCGCACAGATGGCGGTGCAGGCGGCACTCACCGGGCATCTGGTCTTCTCGACGGTTCACACGCGCGACGCGGCCGGAGCGGTGACGCGCTTGCTCGAGCTCGGCGTCGAGCGCTTCCTCCTCTCGAGCGTTCTGCGGGGGGTCCTCGCCCAGCGATTGTTGCGCAAGATCTGTCCACACTGCGGGGTGGACGGCTTCCTCTCCCCCGATCAGGTCTCCTCCCTGGGGATCAAGGTTCCCGTCGAGCGCCGCGAGCGCCTGGCCGTCCGCTGGGGGGATGGCTGCGTCGAGTGCCGACATACCGGACTCTATGGCCGTACCGGAGTGTTCGAGATGCTCGACGTTGGCCATCGAGTACGCGACCTGATCAAGAAGGGAGAGGACGCAAACGAGATCGCACGGGCCGCCAGGGTCGAAGGCATGGAGGTACTCCGGGAGACCTCCATGCGCAGGCTCGCCGACGGTCTGATCGCCTACGAGGAGGTGCTCCGGATCACGGCGGACATGGAATGAGCCGGCACGTCACCGAAGAGCTCTGCCTCCTGATCCGCTCGGGCTGGAAATTGATCGCGTTCGAGAGCTTTGAGGAAGAGCGGGCGCTGTCCGTGCTCGAACACACGGGCAAAGCCGCGGGGCGTGCGCTCGTCCGCTGGTCCATCGCATCGGGTCTCATTCCCGGAGGGAACATCCCGGGCGGCAACGGCGCCGGTTCGCTCGACCTCGGTCTGAAGGCCATATCCGCCGAGCCCAACCCCTCGATCTTCGCGATCCTGGACGCGCACCGGCTTCTCGACGATCCCGTCGGTGTTCGGCGACTTCGGGATCTGCTCTGCATGCTCGGCGAACGCAACCAGGTAGTCGTCCTGCTGGGACCGGTGATCGAACTTCCCGTCGAGCTCCAGCGCGAGGCGGCGCGTGTCCAGCTTCCCCTGCCAACGGCGGAGGAGCTACAGCGGCTCTTCGGGTCGGTTGCGCAGGGTGCGGATTCCCAGCTTCTCGACGACGCGGTGCGCGCGGCTCTGGGGCTCACCAACCTCGAAGCCCTACGCGTGTTCCGCAAGGCCTGTACGCGCGCAAAGGGTCTGAACGACGCAGCGGTGGCCTGCATCGTGCGCGAGAAGCGGGCCGCGCTCCGGCGAACCCCTGCGCTCACCTTTCACGAGACGGAGGCGGACCTGGCTGCGGTGGGGGGCCTGGGCGAGCTCAAGCACTGGCTGCGCGATCGCCGGCGCACCTTCGGGGAAGAGGCGCGGAGCTTCGGGCTGCCCACGCCGCGCGGGCTGCTGCTGCTGGGCGTTCAGGGCTGCGGCAAGTCACTCTGCGCGAAAGCCGTCGCGCGCCAGTGGCAGTTTCCGCTGCTGCGCCTGGACGTGGCGGCCGCCTTCGGAGCCACGGGCGGCGGGCCGGAGGCGACCATCCGCGAGGCGACCGCCGTGGCGGAATCGATCGCGCCCGTCGTGCTCTGGATCGACGAGATCGAGAAGGGCTTCTCGGTCGCGGGCCAAGACAGTCGGACGAGTCGGGTGTTCGGATCCTTCCTGACCTGGCTGTCGGAGAAGACCAAGCCCGTCTTCGTCGTGGCCACCGCCAACGACGTGAGCACCCTCCCGCCCGAGCTCCTGCGGCGCGGACGTTTCGACGAGCTCTTCTTCGTAGACCTGCCCAACCTCGAGGAGCGAATCGAGATCCTCTCGATCCACCTGTGCAAGCGCGGCCGCGATCCGGTTCAATTCGACCTCGATGACCTGGCCGACCAGGCGGGGCGGCTATCGGGCGCGGAGATCGAGCAGGTCGTGAACGCGGCGCTCCACAAGGCGTTTGCCGAGGGACGAGACCTCGATTTCAACGACCTGGCCAACGCGATCAACGAGACCGTCCCCCTCTACGACACCTACGAGGACCGCATCA
>JAUXJB010000137.1 GCA_030624945.1 Deltaproteobacteria bacterium
ACCCGCCCACACCTACGAGCACTTCGGCCCGGCCGCAAAGCTGGTGATGATCGGGCTGATGATTCTGGGGCGGCTGGAGATCTACACGGCGCTGGTGATCCTCACGCCCGGCTTCTGGCGGCGGTAGCATGGGATGTGTCTTCCACAGAGAGAGGTCATGCAATGAGCGAGATCCGGCTGACGACGCTCGTGCCCGCAGGCGGTTGAGCCCGCAAGCTAGGCGCTGAGGACCTGGTCAAGGTCCTGAACAAGGTCGCACCTTTTGATCATCCTTGGGTCGATACTCAAGTCGGCCCGATGGAGGATGCGACGCTCGTGCGCCCCGAGTCCGGCTCCCCTCTGGCGTTCAGCGTGGATTTCATCACACCGATCGTCGACGATCCCGAGACCTACGGCGCCATCGCGGCGGCCAACTCCCTCTCGGATATCTACGCGATGGGAGGGGACCCGCAGGTGGCCCTGGCGGTCTGCGGCTTTCCCGAGGGAGACGTGTCGCACGATGTGCTCGTGCGGATCTTTCGCGGGGGGCGGGACAAGGCGGCCGAAGCCGGCTGCGCCATCGCCGGCGGACATACGGTGATCGATCCGGAGCTCAAGTACGGACTGTGCGTCCTCGGCTCGCTTGGAGAGCGCAGCCTCGCGCAGACAGGTACACGCGTTGGTGACAGGCTGATCCTCACCAAGCCGATCGGGACGGGCATCGCCTCGCAGGCGATCAAGAGCCAGCAGTTGAGCGATGCCGAGCTGGCGAGCGCCGTCGAGGTCATGATCACCCTCAACCGCGACGCGAAGGACGCGGCGCTCGCCGTGGAGGCAAACGCCGCGACGGACGTGACCGGCTTCGGGCTGCTCGGGCACCTGCACCATCTGGTACTGGGCGGCGGCGTGGCCGCCCGCGTCTACGCCGACTCGGTGCCCGCTCTCGAGTTCGCCCGTCGGCTTGTCGCGGAGGGGGTCGCACCGGCCGGAAGCAAGCGAAACCTCGCATATGTCGAGGCACGCGCACGCTTCGACCCCGACCTGCCCGAGAGCGAGCGGCTCCTGCTCTGCGACGCGCAGACCTCCGGCGGATTGCTGATCTCGGTACCGGCGGAACGCGAGTCGGCGCTCCTCTCCGAGCTGAAGGGTCGGAACACCTTGGCCGCGGCCGTGATCGGAGAGGTCACGGATGGTCCGGCGGGGAGGATCGAGGTGCGCGCGCGCGCATGAGATAGAATCTGCGCGGAGGCTCGCATGGCGGCGCGAAAGAAGGGTGCCCGGAAGGCCGGCGGTCGACGACGCGCGTCGAGCTCGCGAAAGCGCCTGATCCCGGCGCGACAGAAGCGCGGTCTCCTTGGAGCGGAGGTCGCGCTCGAGCTCTCGGCTCGCGAGGTGCAACCGCTGGTCGAGCAGGTGGTCGCCGCGGGTGGGGCCGCGATCGGCGCATACCGCGAGCCCCTTTCGGGGAAGCCCCTGCTCCTGGCCGTGTTGCCGGTCGACGCCGTCGGGCCGACGCCGTTCCAGCGCGACCTGTCGCCGACCCACACGAAGCGCCTGGCCGAGAAGATCGAGGAGAGCGGCTCTTTCCTGGATCCCCTGATCGTCGTTCGTGGGGCGGATGCGAAGCTCTGGACGCCGAACGGCCGACATCGGTTGGCCGCCGCCAAGTACCTCGGTTTGCGCTCCGTGACCGCGCTGGTCTCGCCCGATGAAGATCTGGCGTTCCGCATCCTCGCCCTCAATACGGAAAAGGCGCACAACCTCAAGGATCGCAGCCTCGAGGTGAACCGCATGGCGCGCGAGCTCGCGTCTCGCCGCAAGCGCGCGAAGGAGATCGACTTCGAGGAGGAGTTCGAGGAGCCCTGCCTCCTCACGTTGGGCGCGGTGTACGAGGAGAACGCGCGCTTTGCGGGCGGCGCCTACCGTCCGTTGCTGCGCAAGGTCGATCGCTTCAGCAGCAAGACCCTCCCCAAGAGCTTGCAGGAACGGGAGGGCTGGGCCGCCAGGCTGCTGGAGATCGATGAGCAGGTGACGTGGATCATCGGAGAGCTGCGCGAGCGTGGATTCCGCTCTCCCTACCTTCGCAATCTCGTGGTGGCGCGGATCAACCCGGTCCGTTGGCACCGCGCCAAGCGCGGCGAGACCAAGCCCCCCATGGCGCTGGGCGCGGCGCTGACGCGCATGGCTGCGGCGGCGCGCAAGTTCGACGTGGATTCGGTTCGCGAGCGGGACCTGGCGCTGGTGGCGGCCGTTGCGGACGGCGAGTGACACAGAAGCGTGTGCGTGTCTTGGTCTCGGGGCGCGTCCAGGGCGTCTTCTATCGCGAGTACCTGCGGCGGCGCGTCGCCGCGCTCGGCGTGTCGGGCTGGGTGAAGAACCTGCCCGACGGCCGCGTCGAGGCGGTCTTCGAAGGCGAGGAGGAGGCCGTGCGTGAGGCCGTCGACTGCGCGCGCGAGGGCCCGCCCTTCGCGCGCGTGTCCGAGCTGGTTGCCACGGCAGAGCCGGTGTCCGGGCAGCCCGGTCCCTTCGAGGTGCGGCATTGAGCAGAGTGGCGCTCACCGGAGGCTCGGGCCTGATCGGGACGCGCCTGCGGCAGGCACTCACCCGCCGCGGCGATCGCGTCGTCTCCTTTGTGAGGGATCCCGCTCGGGCGGGCCCGGGAGACCGCTTCTGGGACCCGGCCAGCGGCCACGTGGACGCCCTCGATGTGGAGGGACTCGACGCGATCGTCCACCTCGCCGGTGCGCCCATCGCCAGCGGCCGCTGGACGGCCGCTCGCAAGCGCACGATTCTGGAGAGTCGCCTCCGCAGTACCCGACTGCTGTGCGACGCGCTCGCGACGGCGCACGAGCCGCCCAGCGTCCTGATCTCCGCCTCCGCGATCGGCTACTACGGGAATCGGGGTGAGGCCTGGATCGATGAGGAGAGCGAGCCGGGCGAGGGATTCCTGGCCGAGGTCTGCGTCGCTTGGGAGGAGGCGACGCAGGTGGCGCGCGCTGCGGGCATCCGCGTCGGGCTGGCGCGGATTGGCGTCGTGCTGGCGCCGGAAGGGGGTGCGCTGGCGCGCATGCTCCCCGTTTTTCGGCTGGGTCTCGGGGGCCGTCTCGGGAACGGCCGTCAGTACCTGAGCTGGATCGGGATCGATGACGCGGTCGCTGCCCTGGAGCACGCGCTCGACTGCGAGGCCCTGTCCGGTCCGTTCAATCTGGTCGGTCCGAATCCCGTCACGAACGCCGAGTTCACCCGCACCCTCTCGCGAGTTCTCTCGCGGCCCGCTGTCCTGCCGGCTCCGTCCCTCGCACTCCGGCTCGCCGTGGGCGAGATGGCGCAGGCGCTCCTGCTCGACGGCGCCCGCATCGCCCCACACAGACTCCAGTCCACGGGCTTTCGCTTCCGCCACCCCGACCTCGAGGGAGCTCTCCGATCGCTGCTCGCCTAGTGAACACCGCTCGCCGGAAACAGCGAGCTCGGATCGAGGTCGAGTCGGCGCAGGGCCGCCTCCCACATCTCCTCGGGAGGCGTGCGGAAGATCAGGTCGGCGGAGGCTTCTGAGAGCAGCCAGGAGCCTTGGGCGAGCTCCCCCTGGAGCTGACCCGGTCCCCAGCCTGCGTAGCCGAGCAGGAGCCGGATGCGCTCGGGAGGGCTCTCGGCCAGTCGTGAGAGCATCTCGGACGATGTCGAGACGGCGAGCCCCGGGGCGACCTGTAGCGTCCCTTCTGGATCGCTGCCTTCCACCGGCTCGTGGAGTAGCCAGCCCACTCCGGGCTCCACCGGTCCCCCGATGAAGAGGCGCGCGTCCGGGTCGCCGTTCCAGGCGATCTCCAGCTGGCCCATGACCTCGCTGACGTGAGTGTCCAAGGCGCGGTTGACGACCACTCCGTACGAGCCCAGCTCGCTGTGCTGGATCATCAGCACCACGGCCCGGTAGAAGTTCGGATCGAGCAGCTGGGGCATGGCGAGGAGCAGTCCAGGCGCGACGCCCTGTTGGCTCATCCGAAGTCCTCCCCGCCTCAGTGTACCCGGGTGGACGCCGGACTGCTCGGAGCGTGGGTCGGCGAAGTGGCGGGGTTGGAATGCGGATTCGTCCGACCTGACGTGGGGCCCGGGCATCGCTACCCTCGCGCGAATGACGGAGCTCGTTCGCGATTTGCTCGCGTTCATCGACGCTTCCCCTACGCCCTACCACGCGGTTTCCGAGTCGGCGCGGCGCCTGGAGTCCGCAGGCTACCGCCACTGTGCGGAGGCCGAGGTCTGGGATCTGTCGCCGGGCGACCGCCGCTACACGATCCGGAACGGCGGCAGCCTGATCTCTTTCGAGGTCGGGTCCGAGTCTCCCGCGAGCGGCGGCTTTCGGATCATAGGCGCCCATACCGACTCGCCCAACCTCCGTCTCAAGCCACGCGCCGACGTCTCGGCCCACGGCTACCGACAGTTCGCGGTCGAGACGTACGGCGGGTTGCTGCTCCACACCTGGCTCGACCGGGATCTCTCGCTGGCAGGACGCGTGACGCTTCGGCAAGAGGCGGGGCCGGAGACGGTCCTGGTGGACTTCGGCCGGCCGCTGCTCCGAATACCCAACTTGGCGATCCATCTATACCGAGAGGTGAAGAGCGAGGGCCTCAAGCTGAACCCGCAACAGCACGGCATTCCCATCGCCGGCCTGGAAGGCGCCCCTGGGCTGGGAGAGCTCGTGACACAGGAGCTCCGCGCGCAAGGGCTTGCGGAGGCGGAGCCCGATCGCGTGCTCGCCTACGACCTGATGCTCTACGATACGCAGCCCTCGGCGCTGGCGGGCATCGAGGGTGCCTTCATCCACGCCCCGCGCCTGGACAATCTCGCCTCGTGTCACGCCGGCCTGAGCGCGCTCATCGGCTGCGAAGGATCGCTTCCGCCGTTCACGCGCGCACTGGTCCTCTACGATCACGAAGAGGTCGGCAGCCGGAGCGCAGAGGGCGCGGCGGGCACACTGCTCCGGGATGTTCTGGAGCGTTGCGTCTCGGGCTTCAAGGGCGGCGAGCCGCAGGGCGTGTCGCGCGCGCTGGCCCGCTCGCTGATGGTCTCGGCCGACATGGCGCACGCGGTGCACCCGAATTACGCGGACAAGCACGAGCCCGGGCACCAACCCGTGCTCGGGCGCGGCCCCGTGATCAAGACGAACGCGGACCAGGCGTACGCAAGCGACAGCCTGAGCTCTGGCGTCTTCTCCGCTCTCTGTGGTGAAGCCGGCGTGGAGCCTCAGCACTTCGTGAGTCGCAACGACATGCCCTGCGGCTCCACGATCGGGCCCA
>JAUXJB010000227.1 GCA_030624945.1 Deltaproteobacteria bacterium
GATCGGTCACGAGGCCAGCAGCTGCGTCAAGATCGCCCGGACGGCGTCCGGGCTCGCCTTGCCGCGCGTGGCCTGCATGATCTGACCGACGAAGAAGTTGAAGAGCTTCTCCTGGCCCGCCCGGTAGGCCTCGACCTGATCGGCATGGTCCCGGATCACCTGCTTGGCGATGTCCTCGAGCTCGCCGACATCGGAGACCGCCTCGAGACCCTCCGACCGCATGATGGCCTCGGGACGCTCGCCGCTGCGCGCCATCTCGAAGAAGATCTCGCGCGCACTGGTTGCCGTGATGCGGCCGCTGTCGAGCAGATCGAGCAGCTCGACCAGGTGCTGTGGCGTGATCGGGAGTTCGCCCAGGGGGCACCCGGAGTCGGCCCGAACCGCCAGCAGGTTGCGCATGACCCAGTTGGCGACCGTCTTGGGATCACCGCCCGCCTCCACCGCGCTCTCGAAGAACCCCGCGACATCGGGCTCCTCGGTCAACACCCGGGTGTCGCCCGCAGGGAGTCCGAACTCCGCGGTGTAACGGGCGCGCTTCTGGTGGGGCAGCTCGGGCAGTGCCCGCCTCTGCGCCTCGACCCACTCCTCTTCGAGCCGAAGCGGGGGGAGATCGGGATCGGGGAAGTAACGATAGTCGTCCGCCTCCTCTTTTCCGCGCTGAGGGCGCGACTCGCCCGCGCTCTCGTTCCAGTTGCGGGTCTCCTGCAGGACCTCGCCGCCCTCCTGGAGCACGTCGATCTGCCGCTCGATCTCGTGCGCGAGTCCCTTCTCCACGAACTTGAAGGAGTTCAGGTTCTTGAGCTCCACCCTCGTCCCGAGCTCCGCCTGGCCGGTCCGACGCACCGAGATGTTCGCATCGCAGCGGAAGTTCCCCTTCTCCATGTCCGCGTCCGAGACCCCGAGGTAGCGGAGGATCGATCGCAGGCTGCGCAGGTAGGCACCCGCCTCCTCGGGACTGCGGACCTCCGGCTCGGACACGATCTCGATCAGGGGAACCCCGGCGCGGTTGAGGTCGACGAAGGTCACCTCGCCGCCGGTGACCGCCGCGTCGTGGATGCTCTTGCCCGCATCCTCCTCCATGTGAACCCGGGTGAGAGGAATCGACCGGCTTTCCCCGTCGAGCTCGATGGGGACGCCGCCGCCGATTGCGAAGGGACTCTCGTACTGCGAGATCTGATAGCCCTTCGGCAGGTCCGGGTAGAAGTAGTGCTTGCGCGCAAACAGCGAGACGGGCTGTATCTCGCAGCCCAGCGCGAGCGCGGCTCGCACTGCGAGCTCCACGGCGCGTTCGTTGATCACCGGCAGCACCCCGGGCATGCCGACGTCTACCTCGGTCGTTCGGCTGTTGGGAGCACCGCCAAAGCCGTTGGGCGCCGAGCTGAAGAGCTTGGCCTTGGTCCGGAGCTGCGCGTGGACCTCGAGCCCGATCACCGCTTCCCAGCCGTTTTGCAAAGCAACTCCTCCGTCAGCGTCAGAGGGTACCACCTGGCCGGAAACCGCCCAGCCTCGCCCGAGCCTCTGCGCAGGCGCCCTCAGAGGACGATGTTCAGCAGGCGCCCCGGGACGTATATGAGACGACGCGGCTCCCTCGAACCGATGTGCCTCGCGACGTTCTCGTTCGCGGCTGCCACGGCGTAGGCCGCGTCCTGGTCGGCGTCCGCGGGAACGCGCACCCGCGCCCGCATCTTGCCCTGAACCTGGACGCCGATCTCGACTTCCTCCTCGACGAGCAGCGCGGGGTCGAATTCCGGCCAGCTCTCGAGGGCGATCGAGTGGGTGTGTCCGAGCCTCTCCCAGATCTCCTCGCAGAGGTGGGGCGCCATGGGGGCGAGCAGTCGCACGAAGGCCTCGCCGATCCCAAGTGGCATCGGGCCCTCCCGCTCGACGTCCCGCACGAACACCATGAGCGCCGAGATCGCGGTGTTGAAGCTCAGCTTCTCGTAGTCCTCGCCGACCTTGTGCACGGTTCTCGCCAGCAGCTTCTGCTGGGCCTCGCTGCCCGCTCCCTCCGGTAGCTCACGGAGCGCGTCGCTGGCATCGTCGATGAAGAGCCGATAGACGCGCTGCAAGAAGCGCGCGACGCCCGGAATGCCCTCTGTCTTCCAGGGAGCGGCCTTGGCCAGCGGACCGATGAACATCTCGAAGAGCCGCATGGAGTCGGCGCCGAACTCCTCGATCACGTCGTCCGGATTGACCACATTGCCGCGGCTCTTCGACATCTTCTCGATCACTTCCTCGAGCTCGATGTCGACATCGGGAGCGAGCGGTCTCTCCATCTCTTCCCAGCGCACATCGCTCGGAGCCACCCACAGCTCCTTCAGCTCCGCACCCGAGCCGACGTGGACGGGCGTCTCTCCCTCGAACCGCACATCCGCCGAGGAGTAGTACTTCGCGCCGTCGTCCGTCTGCTCGCCAAAGTAGCGGTAGCTCTTGCCCTGGATCATCCCCGGACTGAGCAGCTTCTGGAACGGCTCCTTCGTCGAGACCAACCCCAGGTCGTAGAGCACCTTGTGCCAGAAGCGCGCGTAGAGCAGGTGCAACACGGCGTGCTCGGCGCCGCCGACGTAGAGGTCGACGTTCATCCAGTACTTCTCCGCCTCGGGAGACCACGCCGCCTCGTCGTTCGCGGGGTCGCAGAAGCGCAGGTAGTACCAGCAGCTTCCCGCCCACTGCGGCATCGTGTTCGGATCCCGCTGCGCGGGCTCGCCCGTCTCGGGATCCGTGGTCTCGATCCAGTCGCGCACCCTAGCGAGCGGCGGCTCGAAGTCGCCCGATGGCCGGAAGTCCTCGATCTCCGGCAGCAGGACGGGCAGGTCTTGTTCGGGGACGAGCTTTGTGGTGCCGTCGGCCAGGTGCAGAACCGGGAAGGGCTCTCCCCAGTAGCGCTGCCGGCTGAAGACCCAGTCCCGCAGCTTGTAGTTGACGGCGCCGTGACCCTTGCCCTGCTCCTCGAGCCAGTCGATCATCGCCGACTTCGCCGCGTCCGTCGCGAGGCCGTCGAGAAAGCCGGAGTTCACGTTCACGCCCTCGCCAACAAAGGCCTCCCGCGAGATGTCGCCTCCAGTGACCACCTCGGCGATGGGCAGGTCGAACTCCTGCGCGAACGAGTAGTCGCGCTCATCGTGGCCCGGTACGGCCATGATCGCGCCGGAGCCATACGAGA
>JAUXJB010000118.1 GCA_030624945.1 Deltaproteobacteria bacterium
CTGGACCTTGCGGACGTGATCGGCGGGAATAAGATGTTCCTGCTGAATTTGGAGCTCCAGTTCCCCATCTCAGAAGAGCTGGGGCTGACGGGCATAGCCTTTCTCGACATGGGGAATGCGTTTGCGGAAAATGATGGATTCAACCCGGCGGATCTCCGGTTCGGAGCGGGCATGGGCGTGAACTGGTTCAGCCCATTCGGTCCCATCATGGTCATCCTGGGGATCCCGCTCGACAAGCTGGACGACGAGGACGCAGCGGTCTTCGAGTTCTCGATGGGCGGCAGTCAATTCTGACCGCCAGACGATCTCCCCCATGGGGTAGTCACACGGCAGCGAATGGAAGGAGGATCTGATGGGGATCCGATTACTCGGCATAGGGATCGTGCTCAGCATGGTCACGAGTCTCCTGACACCCGCGACGACGCTTGCAGCCGAGCTCAAGATCGCCTTCGTGGATCAACGGCAGGCGATCATCAGCACAGTCCGCGGGCGGGAGGCGGAGAGGACCCTCAACGAGCTCGCCGCCAAGAGGCAGGGAGAGCTCGCCCCCAAACAGGAAGAAATCCGCAGTCTCGGGGCGGAGCTCGAGTCGCAGAGGTACGTGCTCACCAGCGACGCCATCGAGGAGCGGCGGCTCGAGCTCGTGAAGAAGCAACGCGACCTGGAACGCGAGATGCAGGCGGCCCAGGAGGAGCTGCAGATCGAGGAGCGCAAGATGCTGTCTCCTCTGGTCAAGCAGTTCGGCGAGACCCTCCAGGAGATCGGAAAGGACAAGGAGTTCTCGCTGATCCTGGATCGCTCGAGCCCGGGCATCCTCTACCTGGAGGACGCGTTGGACATTACGGAGCTCGTCGTCGATCGTCTGAACGAGGAGTAGGCGCCGGCCGGCGTCTGGGAAGCGCGCCAGAGTGTCCAAGTCTTTGCTCGGGATCGAGCAGATCCAAGAGCTGCTCCCGCATCGCTATCCGATCCTGCTCGTGGACAGGATCCTCGAGCTGGGAGAGGACCACATATTGGGCGAGAAGCTCGTGAGCTCGAACGAGCCCGTGCTGCGCGGCCACTTCCCGGGCCGTCCCGTGTTCCCCGGTGTGCTTCTCCTCGAGGCACTCGCGCAGACGGCCTGTATCTGGGCCATCCGTCAGCGGGCAGGGTCTCCCAGCCTCCAGCCCGCCCTCCTGGGCATCGACAACGCGCGCTTCCGGCGGCCCGTCGTGCCCGGAGACGTCGTGCAGCTGCACGTGCACCTCGAGCGACAGCGTGGCACCATGTACCGATTCCGGGGCGAAGCCCGGGTCGAGGGTGAGCTGGCCGCCGATGCCAAGATCATGGCGGCGTTCGTGCCATGGGAGGAGAGCAATTGAGCGGAATTCATCCGACGGCTGTTGTCGATCCGAAGGCGGAGGTCGCGTCCGATGTCGAGATCGGTCCCTTCGCAGTCGTTGGACCGCAGGTTCGCCTGGAGAGTGGAGTCGTCCTGCGCCCGCATGCGCTCGTCACGGGACACACGGAAGTGGGTCCCGAGACCACCATCTACTCGTTCGCGTCGGTCGGTGAGATCCCGCAGGATCAGAAGTACAAGGGCGAGTCGACGCGACTGGTGATCGGTGGGCGCAACACCATCCGGGAGCACGTCACGATCAATACGGGGACCGAGGTCGCGGGAGGACTCACGACCATCGGGGACGACAACCTCATGATGGTCGGGGTGCACATCGCACACGACTGCCACGTGGGAAGCCACGTCATCATGACGAACGAGGTGCTGCTGGCCGGCCACGTTCGGATCGAGGACCACGTCAACCTCGCGGGCCGCTCTGCGGTGAACCAGTTCGCCCGCGTCGGCGAGTCGTCGATGGTCATGGGTATGTGCGGCTTGGTCGCGGATTGCGCGCCCTTCCTCCGGGTGCACGGCTATCCGGCCCGCGTGATCGGCGTCAACAGAATCGGTCTCGAGCGCCGCGGCTTCTCGGAAGAGAAGATCGAGGCGATCGAGCAGGCCTATCGGATCATCTTCCGGTCAAACCTGACACCCGTCGAGGCTTTCGCTTCGGTGCGTGAACAGCTCCCCGACTCGCGCGAAGCCGAGCACATGGTGGCCTTCTTGGAGAAGTCCGAGCGAGGCTTCGCGCGGTTCCGCTAGGATCACTCCGGCGATGTCGATGCTCGGGCTGATCGCCGGGAGCGGGCCGCTGCCGTTCGAGGTGGCGGAGGCGGCCGGAGATCTGGGACTGGGCGTGGCGATCGCGGCGATCGAGCGCAATACCGATCCCACGATCCAGTCGCGCGCCCGGGGGCCGTTCGCGTGGTTCGCGGCGGGCGAGCTCGAGCGTCTGATCGCGTTCTTCAAGGATGCGGGGGTCGACGAGGTCATCCTGGCGGGGGCGGTGGCCAAGCGGGAGCTGTTGCAGGACCCCGCCGCGCTGCGCCCCGACGCGCGCGCGATCGCACTCCTGTCCAGGCTCGACGTCCGGGGCGATGACGCGTTGCTGCGGGCCGTCGCCCAGGAGTTCGAGTCCGAGGGGCTGCCGGTGGTGCCCTCGACGAAGCACCTCGAGGACCGCCTGGTGGCGGAGGGAGTGATGACCGGGGACGGACCGCTCGCCCCGGCCGTCGAGGCGGATCTCGCGCTCGGGCTGGGCGTGGCGAGGAGCCTCGGCGTTTACGACATCGGGCAGGGTGTGGTCGTCTCCTCCGGCACGGTCGTGGCCGTGGAGGCGGTCGAGGGGACCGACGCGATGATCCGACGGGGGGCCGAGCTGGCCGGGCCCGGGAGCGTCGTGGTCAAGGTCGCGAAGCCCCGGCAGGACCTGCGCTTCGACGTCCCGGCGATCGGTCGCGGGACGATCGAGGTGGCGCGCGAGGGGGGCGTGGTGGCGATCGGGCTCGAGGCCGGACGGACCATCGTCCTGGAGCGTAAGCGCGCGCTTGCCGGGGCTCGTCGCGCCGGCATCTCGGTCGTGGGCCTCAAGTCGGAATCGACGTGAGCGCGCCGCGGATCGCCGTCGTGGGCGCCGGTCACATGGGCGCATTTCACGCGGAGAAGATCGCGCAGCTCGAACGCGAGGGCGTCGCGCAGCTGGCCTGCGTGTGCGATGCGGATCCGGCACGAGCCGCGGAGATTGCCGAGAAGTACGGGGTCGCTGCCCTGGACGACGCGGCGCGCGTGCCCGGGCTCGCCGACGCGGCCTGCGTCGCCGTGCCGACCACGCGACACGCGCGCGTCGCCAGCCAGCTGCTCGAAGCGGGGCTCGACGTCCTGATCGAGAAGCCGATCGCGACCACGCGCGGCGAGGCGCGTGCGCTGATCGAGCTGGCCAGCCGCGGCGAGCGCGTTCTGCAGGTCGGCCACATAGAGCGGTTCAGTCACGCGTTCCGGGCCATTCAGCCCGTGCTCGACAACCCGCGCTTCATCGAGGCGCACCGCATCGGACCCTATCCCGGACGCGCGACGGACGTGAGCGTGATTCTGGACGTGATGATCCACGATCTGGACCTGGTCGCGAGCCTGGCGGGCGCGGAAGTGGAGCGCGTCGAGGCGATCGGGATCCCGGTCCTCTCCGCCACCGACGATATCGCGAACGCGCGCATCCGCTTTGCCAACGGCTGCATCCTCAACCTGACCGCGAGCCGGGTGTCGCAGGAGACGATGCGCAAGGTGAGGCTCTTCCAGAGCGATGCCTACATCTCGATCGATTTCGGCGCCAACAACATCACGGTCGTGCGCCGTGAGGGACGGCCCGGAGCGGACGAGACGCCGAAGATCCACGTGGAGAAGCTGGACCTCGATCCGGCCGACGCGCTGCTGGCGCAGGACCGCGCATTCGCGGTCTCGGTTCGGGATCGAAAGGCCCCCGACGTGAGCGGGGAAGACGGGTACCGCGCACTGGACCTGGCGCTGCGCATCGAGGAGAGCATCGAGCGGCCCGAGGAATCGCCGTGAAGGTGTTTCTCTCCACCGCGGATGCGTCCGGAGACCTACACGCTGCGGCGTTGCTCGGGGAATTGCGCGAGCGCGAGCCCGACCTCGAGGCCTTCGGACTTGGTGGCGAAGCTTCGCTGGCCGCGGGGCTCGACCCGGTCGTACCCCAGTCCGAGCTCGCCATTGCCGGACTGTTCGAAGTGTTCGGCAGCGCTGCCCGCGTGGTGCGCGCCTACGCGGCTCTGCGTCGCTCTCTCGTCACCCGGCGGCCCGATCTCGCCATCCTGGTCGATTCGCCGGACCTGAACCTCCGCTTCGCCGCGGTGGCCAAGCGTCACGGGATTCCCGTCTTCTACTACGTCGCGCCACAGGTCTGGGCCTGGCGACCGCGGCGAGTGCGGCAGCTGGCCCGACGGACGGATCGCATGGCCGTGATCTTTCCCTTCGAAGAGGCCCTGTTGCGGCGGGCGGGGGTGGACGCGACGTTCGTCGGACACCCCCTGGCGGGTCGCATGGCCGAGCTGCGCGCGAGCCTCAAACCCAAGGAGGTCGCGGCCGAGCTGGGCCTGGATCTGGAGCATCCGATCTTGGGCTTGTTGCCGGGAAGTCGACGGAACGAGATCCGCGCCAACCTGCCCTACATGCTGGAGACGGCCAGTCTGCTGCTCGATGCGATTCCGGGCCTTCAGGTTCAACTTCCGCTGGCCCCGACGCTGGCGGCGAACCCCCCCGAGCTTCCCGACTACGTGCGGCTGGTCCACGGGCGCACGCACGAGGCGATCGCGATCTCGACCTGTCTGATCGCTGCAGCCGGCACGGTTACGCTCGAGGCGACACTCCTCGGTGTGCCCCTGGTGGTCTCCCACCGTGTGAGCCGCCTGTCGTTCGAGATCGTGCGCCGACTCGCCACCGTACCCTCGAGCTGCATGACGAACCTGATCGCCGACGCTGGCGTCGTGCCGGAGCGGATTCAGGAAATGGCGCGCCCCAGCGCACTGGCCGCCGTGGTGGCTCGCCTCATCCGCGTACCCCAAGCTCGCGCCGAGATGTGCGAGGCGTTCGCGCGTATCGCCGAACAG
The DNA here is from genome assembly GCA_030624945.1 of Deltaproteobacteria bacterium. Lineage (GTDB taxonomy): Bacteria > Myxococcota_A > UBA9160 > SZUA-336 > SZUA-336 > JAUXJB01. The sequence continues at coordinate 4,999 of JAUXJB010000118.1, forward strand.
CTGGGCACTCCCGATTCGGCGAGGCGCGCCGCCCAGCTCGCCCTGGATGTCGCCCATCTCCGTCCGTCCGGCACGGCCTCGAGCGCGTAGGGAACAGGACACGAAGCGGTGCTGTTGGTCTACAACCTCATTCTGGTCCCAATCGTCCTCCTGCTGGGGCCGTTCGCGCTGCTCTACGCACTTGGCTCGGCGCGGAGACGACGCGGTCTCTGGGAGCGGTTCCTGCCGGTCCCGGAAATGGCCCGAGATGGTGTGTGGATACACGCGGCGAGTGTCGGCGAAGCCGAGGCGGCCGCACCGCTGGTCAGGGCCCTGGTCGAGCGCGGAATTCCCACGCAGGCGACGACGTTGACGGCATCGGGGCGGGATCGTCTGCGAGCCCAGCTGCCGGGGCTGCGCGTGCGCCTGGCTCCGCTGGATCTGCCCGGCCTGGTCTCACTCTCTGCCGCGCGTGCGCGCGCAGCAGTCCTGGTGCTCGTAGAGACGGAGATCTGGCCGAACCTGATCCATGCCGTGACCGCACGCGGCGGACGCGTGGTCGTCGTGAGCGGTCGCATCTCGGACCGGA
>JAUXJB010000190.1 GCA_030624945.1 Deltaproteobacteria bacterium
AGATCGCCGCGACGATCAGGAAATGCACCCACCAAGTCTTCTTGTCCCCCAGCACCTGGGCCAGGTTCCTCCGGTTCGAACTGCTCATCTTTGGCTCCCCCGCACTCTTGGCGGCTGTCCTTACTCCCGGTTGATGTCTTGCGGGGCTGACGCCCCCGTTGCGTTATGATAGTTTGACAAACTAAATGATTGCTTGTCAACCAATAACAGCGAGGAAATGGTCGCCAGCCCGACGCACCCCCGAGGGAGCCGTCGACCCAAGGAGGAGGCACGGGCGGGCCCGAGAGGGCCGCACTGCCACCTCCCAGGCACGGGCCGCACAGGCTCTAAGGCCCCTTCCGGGCGGGGTACGGGGCCGGAAACAGTTGACAATTCACAGAAATCGCGTTCACCTGACGAGCTGATGTCGATGCCCAAGCAGTCCGAGGCTGTCGTGGATACCCGCGAAATTGGGGGTGAAATCACCCCCCTCGGCCGCCTGCGCGAGCTCCACCGAAACCTCCACATCCTGGCCGCCGTGGTCCACCGCGTGCTCGAGGAGGATCCCGTGGAGTCCCTGCCCGACAGCCAGATCAGCGTGGACCAGATGCGGCTCCTGCACTTCGTCGCGCTGAACCAGGGGGCGCGCATGCGGGACGTGGCCAGGGGCCTGGGGATCAAGCCCGCCTCCGCCAGCCTGGCCGTGGACCGCTTGCAGCGAAAGGGGTTCGTCCGGCGTCGGACCAACACCGAGGACCGCAGGGGCGTCCACCTGGAGACGACCCGCGAGGGCCGGGCGCTGGTCAGTCGGGTGGCGCACGCGATCGACGCCAAGCTCAGCGAGGCCATCCGGCAGATCGGGGCCGAGGACGTGGATCGGTTCACCGAGCTGTCCGCCCAGCTCGTCCGCACCCTCGATCAAGCTCATTGAATCAAGACCGTTCTTCCACGACCTCGATCTCGAGAATCGCGCGCTTCTCGTAGCGACCCGTCAGCCGGGAAACCAGGTCGGTCAGCTTCATCTGCCAGCCGTACTTCTCGCGGAGCGCCTGACACGCCGTCTCGATCGTCGCTGCATCCTCGACGATCTGCGCTCTTGCGTCCGCCCAGTCCCCCAGGAGCTTGCCCCGCGCGCCGCAAGGCGCGACCTGTGTTCGGGTCGAGTTCCGGAGCCGCTTGACCTTCCCGGAGTCGGCCTCCGTGAACGCGTAGAGCTTGCCGCCGCGCGGCGCCGCCCAGATGGGGGTGTCGACCCGTACGCCACTCTTGCGAAAGGTTCCAAGGATGATGTAGCGCGCGTCGTCAAGCTGACTCATCCGGGGTCACTCTACACGTGCAAATCGAGTATCGTCGGTTGCCGGCACGCCCGGGCGGACGAAAGCAACATAACGCCCCGAGAATAGGGTCTCTGCGAAGCACCAGCCATGTCGACGATCTCTCCCGCGCGCCCCCTGCCTCGGCGGCGGACCAGGGTGTCACGAAGATCCGCGAGGCGCGGTTCCGGAGCACTTCTGTCCCCTCCAGAACCTTGGGTCCACGCTGGGGTTGGCTAGACTGGGAACCGATGTACCTGCCTCGGCACAGAAGCGCAGCGCGCAGCGGCGTGCTTGTTCCCATCCTCATCGCGCTCTCTCTCGGATGCGCGACGCGGACCTTGCCGCCCGCGGAGTACGCGACCACCCTCACGGAGCAGACGCTCAAGCACACCCAGTCGATGTACCTGTATACCGAGCGGATCGATCGGCGCATGATCGTGGGAGCGCTGGATGCGCTCGAGCTGCGCTTCGATTCGGTGCGCTTCGCGGACGAAGAGGACAGGGGCATCCTCACCGTGGGCACGATCGAGGCCGCGATCGCGATCGACGACGAGATCGACGTCGGTCGCTTCCGCACGACGCTGGGACGGGCGTTGTACTTCGTCAACGCGAATCTCGATGAGGATCTCGACGACTCCGAGGACCTCGAGCTCATCGCTCTTCAAGGCGCCCTGCTCGCGCTAGATCCCTATTCGACCGTATTTTCGAGCCGAACTACCGAGGACTTCACGATCCGCTTCTCCGGGAAGCTCCACGGGATCGGCGCGCGCATCGGACGACGCGACGGCCACCTGACGGCCATTACGGTCTTCCCCGATAGTCCCGCCGAGCGTGGAGGGCTCGCGGAGGGGGACTGGATCGTGGCGATCGATGACCAGCCGACCCGACCGCTCAGCGTGAGCGAAGCGGTCGGTCAGATCCGGGGAGAGATCGACACGACCGTCGTCCTCGACGTGGTGCGGGCCGAGCAGGAGCTGCAGGTCACGATCACCCGGGGCGAAGTCCTCGTTCCGAGCGTCGAGACGCGTCTGATCGAGGGCGCAATCGGTTACGCGCGCATCGACGTGTTCAGTGCCACGACGGCCACGGAATTTCGCGAGAAGATCACGGAACTCGGCGAGCTCGACGGTCTGGTCCTCGATCTGCGCGGAAACACCGGCGGGAGCATGCGCAGTGCCACGGATCTCGCGGACTTCTTCCTCGATAGGCAGCTGATCGCAAAGATCGTCGGACGCAGTGGGAAGCGCATGACCCGCGGGAATACGCGCTGGATTGCCAAACCCGCCGTGATCTTCGACTTCCCGGTCGTAGTGCTCGTCGATCCGACGACCGCCTCTGCTGCCGAGATCCTCTCCGGGGCAATGGCGCCGCTCGATCACGTCACCGTGATGGGACAGACGACGTTCGGCAAGGGGGTGATTCAGCAGGTACTCCCGCTGCCGGAGGGACATCTGCTGAAGCTCACGGTTGCGGAGTACCGTCTCTCGAGGAACCGCATCATTCACGAGATCGGTATTGAGCCGGACATCGCCCTGCATCCCGTCTCGACGTTGCGCCTGGATGCGCTCGCACAGGTGCCGGAGGGCGCGCTGCCCTACCTGCGCAAGCCCGGTGAGCCGGATACGTTCCCGATAGATGCGGCCGTCATACTGCTCACCGACGAGCGGGAGGCTGCGCTGCAGACGCTCACCGATCGCGTACACGAGCAGATTGCGGGAGAGCTCGAAGAGCGCGGGATCCCGTGGACCCATACCTCCGGTCTTCCGGATGAGCTGCCCCTGCGACTCGAGATCACGGACAGCGCGATGCGCTTCAGCGGAGGCGAAGAGGGCTCCCTGCACCTGCGCATCCACAACCCCAACCCGTTTGCGATTCCCGATGCCTGGGCCGCTCTCGAAGCGCCCGCATCCTACCTCTCGAACAAGCTGGTCGCGTTGGGCACGCTGCCCGCCGTCGGGGAGATCAGCGTGGAGATCCCGCTCACCCCGCCTCCGGGGCTCTCCGTCGTGGACCACCCCGTCACGCTTCATGTAGCGAGCGGAGACCGGCCCATACAATCCGACGAGCTCACGCTCCACGTGGAGGGGCAAACGCCCGAGCTCGCGATCGTCGTCGAGAGGCTCGAAGACGAGCGGATCCGGGTCGTCGTCACGAACCTGAGCGAGCTCGCGATACCGCAGCTCCGCGTCTCGGTCCCGGGCGATACGCGGGCCATCGAAGACCTCGCGGGCGGCGAGGGCCAGGAACTCACGCTGCAGCTCACCGCAGAGCCCGACGAGGTCGCGATAGGACTGGCGGGGCCCTGGGCCCAGCGGCGCATCCTGGTTCCCATCCCCGAAGCGACGCTGCGCGTCGAGCTGCCCGCTGTACAACTCAAGCGCTCGGGATTCCCGGGACGCCCACAGATCCGCGTGGACGCGAACGCCTCCGACGGCCTGCGCGAGGGCTGGATCCTCCTCGACGGCCAGAAGGAAGCCTACATCGCCTGGGAAGGCAGCAAGGCGGGCACGCTTCGCGCCTCGCTGGCCGAGGGCGACCACGACGTGATGACCAAGGTCGAGACCCTCTCGGGCGTCGCGATCATCGACGTCCGCCGCCTCACAGCAAACTGAGCTGCCGGGATCCGGACGGTACCC
>JAUXJB010000147.1 GCA_030624945.1 Deltaproteobacteria bacterium
CGGAACGTGGGGACCCTGATCAAGGAGATCGTTCTGGAGCTGCCCGCCGGGGAGCTCCTCGACTTCCGCGCCGGCAGCTTTGTCCAGGTGACCTCTCCCCCTTTCCGCGCCCGATTTGCGGACTTCGAGATCGACCCGGATTTTCGACAGGAGTGGGACCACCTCGATCTGTGGAGACACGCGGCGACGTCATCCAAGCCCACCACGCGCGCCTACTCGATGGCCAACTATCCCGATGAGAAGGCCATCATCATCCTGCTCGTGAGAATCGCGACTCCACCGCCCGGCGCACCCGAGCATGTGCCGCCGGGAGTCGTTTCCTCGTACCTCTTTCAGCTCAAGACCGGAGACACCGTCCGAGTGTCGGGACCCTTCGGCCACTTCTTCGCGCCCGATACCGAGAAGGAGATGGTTTTCGTGGGCGGCGGCGCGGGCATGGCGCCGATGCGCGCGCACATCTTCGATCAGCTGCTGCGGTTGAAATCGGAGCGGAAGATCACGTTCTGGTACGGGGTGCGAAACCGGCGCGAGCTCTTCTACACCGAGGAGTTCGATCGGCTCCAGCGCGAGCACGAGAACTTCCGCTGGTTCGTCGCCCTGTCCGAGCCCAGACCCGAGGACGCGTGGACGGGAGCCACGGGGTTCATCCACGACGTGCTCTACGAGATGTACCTCGAAGAGCATCCCGCTCCCGAAGAATGCGAGTACTACCTGTGCGGACCACCGCTGATGATCAAGGCCGCACTCCGGATGCTGGACCGACTGGGCGTCGAGCGCGAGAGCATTCGCTTCGACGACTTTGGAGGCTGAGTGGCGTTGCACGGAGCCCAGGCACGAGCTCAGCGAAGGCGCGTTCGGCTGCAAGTCGGGCTGCTGCTGCTCGCCGCTTGCGCGCCCCCCGCCGGGCCGGAATCCGCGATCGAGCTGCGCGGCTCGTCCATGGGCACGACCTACAGCATCGTGCTCGCCTCTCTGCCGAAGGGTCTTGCGGCGGACACGCTGCACGCCGAGATCCGCGGGATACTCGAGGCGGCGAACGACCAGATGTCGACATACCGCGCGAGCTCCGAGCTTTCGCGCTTCAACGCCAGCTCCTCGACCGACTGGTTCCGGGTGTCGGAGGGTACGCGAACGGTCGTGGCGGAGGCCCTGCGCATCAGCCGGCTCAGCGGGGGGGCCTTCGACGTGACGGTCGGGCCCGTCGTCGATCTGTGGGGATTCGGAGCGGCAGGACCCTCGGCGGTCGCGCCAACGCGAGAACGCATCGACGCGGCGCTGCGCGAGATCGGTTACGCCAGCCTGCACGTGCGCTCTTCGCCGCCCGCCATTCGCAAGGAACGTCCCGAGCTCCGCGTGGACCTCTCGGGAATCGCCAAGGGCTTCGCGGTCGACCGCATCGCGCGGCATCTCGAGGGCGCGGGAATCCGCAACTTCCTGGTCGAGCTCGGTGGCGAGCTCCGAGCCCATGGCAGCAGCCCGCGCGAAGACCCGTGGCGCGTGGCCATCGAGAAGCCCAGCCCGCAGGGGACGGCCATCCAGCAGGTGATTCGCCTCGAGAATCGGGCGCTCGCCACCTCGGGCGATTACCGGCGCTACCGCGTAGAGAACGGTGCGCGTTACTCCCACATCATCGATCCCCGCACCGGCTCGCCGGTCTCGCACGCGCTCGCCTCCGTCTCCGTGGTGGACGCTTCGGCCATGCGCGCGGACGCCCTCGCGACAGCTCTGATGGTCCTCGGGCCCGCAGAGGGTCTGCGGGTGGCCGAGCGGGACGGGCTCGCGGTACTCTTCCTCGTGAAGCGCGGAGAGCGCTTCGCCGAAGTCAGTACACCCGAGTTCGAGCGCTACCGGCTCGAGTGACGGAGTCGTCGTGGAAGTGTTCGTCCTGAGCTTCGCGCTGGTGGCTCTCGCAGCCGCGGGACTGTCGATCGGCGCCCTGCGCGGGAAGGTGGTGTGCGGGGGCTGCGCCGGAGCGTGCGGCGCCTGCTCGGACTCCAAGCGGCAAGCCCTCGGATCCGCAGATCGCTAACCCCATGGAGGATCGGCGCGCGGCCAGCGACTTCATGACGCCCGATCCCGTGGTGCTCACACCAGAAATGGCCGTGCATCGGGCCATGCGGACCCTCCTGGAGAACGAGATCTCGGGCGCCCCCGTCGTGGACGAACGGGGCGAGCTCGTCGGCATTCTCACGGAGCGCGACTGCCTGGAGGTCGTCTTTCGCGCCAGCTACCACAAGGAGCTTGGCGGGAGCGTCGCGGATTACATGACGCGCGAGGTGCAGACCATCGAGGCCGAGATGGACATCGTGGAGGTGGTGGAGCTGTTCTTCAAGAGCCCCTACCGTCGCTTCCCCGTACTGTCCGGGCACCAGCTCGTCGGTCAGATCAGTCGCCGCGACATCCTCCGCGCGGTCGAAGAGCTCTGGTAGACGCGGCCGGGCTACTCGCTGACTCTCCGCCAGGAAGCGCGGGACCCAACGGCGTGCTCCTGGACGATCCCCGTCTCGATCGTGGATGCCACATCCGAGATCTCGCGTCCGAGCAGGACGAGGACGTCATCGAGCGAGACGATGCCGGCGAGCCGACCGTCGACGTCGAGAACCGGCAGGCGGCGGACGCCGCTCTCTCGCATCTTGTGGGTGACCGTCTCCAAGGCGTCATCCACCCGAACGGTCTCGAGAGCTGGCTGCGCGAACCAGTCGACGGTCGTCTGTTTCGGGTCCAGGCCCTTTGCGATCATCGCGACCAGGTCTCGATCCGTGATGATCCCCACGGGTCCGGGCTCCGACGGCTCCGTGATCACCAGTGCGCCAACAGAATGCTGCATCAGCTGCCTCGCCGCCTCCACGAGAGTGGTCGAGCGATCCACCGTGCACACCGACTTCTGCATGAGCTTCTCGAGGGACATGGCCTCCATCCTGTCGCTGTCCCGAAGGAGATCTCCTACACCGGAAAGCGTCGAATCGCCTCGAAGGCGACAAACCCGAGACTCACGGAGAATCCGAACCCGGGCACCCACAGAGGATACACCTGCACATCCGCGGGATGGGGCTCGCGCCGCTTGACGCGCCACAGAGACAAGTTGACCAGCGCGAAGATCGAGAGCGTCATCACCGATGTGGCTTCCGCCAACGGCGCCAGGGGAAACCAGACGGCCAGGACGCAGATCCCCAGCGTGACCAGAGCCGTCGCCACGACCGGTGTCTGCGTGCGGGGATGGACGCTCGCCAGGAGTTGGGGGAGCGCCCGCCGGTCCGCCAACCCGTAGAGCACGCGCGAGGCCATGATCACCTGGATCAGGGCTCCGTTCAGCATGGCCAGGACCCCGATGACGCCCATCACGGCTCCCGATCCGCCGCTGGCCCTCTCGTAGACCAGGACCAGCGGCGCCCCGCTCTCGGCCAGCTCGGCGGGGGGCACGCTGAGCACGGCGACGACCGCGGTAGCGACGTACAGGAGCGTCGTCACGACCAGCGTCACGATGATGGCCAGGGGCAAGGTGCGGCGCACGTTCCGAACCTCCTCGGCGACGTTCACCATGTCCTCGAACCCGAGAAAGGCGTAGAAGGCGAGCACGGCTGCGCCGAAGATGTTGCCCCATACGGGAAGGTCGGCCGGAGGGACGAGCTCGGGCCAGCGCTCGGGCAGCTCGCCCAGGCTCCCGTGCGCGACCCAGAACACGGCCGCCAGACCTCCGATCTCGAGCAGGGTGATGAGACCCGCCGCCAGCACCGAGGCGCGGATGCCCAGGGCGGCGACGAGTCCCAGAGCGACGACCAGCGAGACGATCGTGAGCTCGCGCCCCGCATCGACAAACACGGCGAAGTAGCCGACGAAGCCGTTGGCCAGCGCGGCGCACGAGACGCTACCGGAGAGCACTACCAGTAGGCCGACCGCCACCGACAGGGCAGGACTCCGGAAACCCTGCCGCACGTACTCGGCCTCGCCGGCGCTGCGGGGGAAACGCGCACAGAGCTCCGCAAAGCTGAAAGCAGTCGCGGCCGCCAGGAGCGAGGCCACCAGGAAGGCGACTCCCGCATACATCCCGGCCAGCCCGGACACCTCCCCGGTGAGGGCGTAGATACCCGCACCGATCGTGGTCCCCAGCCCGTAGAGGATGACCATGGGCAGGTTCAGACTTCGTCTCAGCGTCTCTGGCGGCATCCCTCCCCTCGTGGCCATCCCGGCTCTGGCCATGCAAAATACCCCGCGAAGGGGTCCCGATGCCCGACGACAGACCACGCCCTCCCGGACGCCGCGGAAGGGGCGAACCGGAGCCACTGCCACCGGTCTTCCAGCCCTGGATGATCGCCCTCTACCTGGGTCTCGCCCTGCTCCTGGTCTGGTCGTGTCAGGGCTTCTTTGCCCCCACCGGCTACCGCACGATCAGCTACAGCCAGTTCAAGGCCCACCTGGCGCGCGGCGAGGTCGAGCGTTGCTCGGTCGGGGAGACCAGGGTGCGGGGGCAGATCGTCCCCGGCCTCGGCGCGGACGGGATGGGATTGAGGCCCGAGACGCTCCCAGCGGAACCCGAGGCCGGTCCGGAGGGGCTGGGGCCGTTCGCCTTTCAAGCGGTTCGCGTCGAGGATCCCGATCTCGTGCGCGAGCTGCTCCAAGCGGGCGTGGAGTTCGACGGGATCCAGCCCACGCTGATCGGACCGATGCTCCTGACCTGGCTCCTGCCCATCGGCATGATCGTGCTGTTCTGGATCTGGATGTCCCGCCGGCTCGGATCCGCCAGCGGGAACCTGATGGGGTTCGGCAAGAGCCCCGCGCGCCTGGCGGCGGATCTCGAGACCCAGGTGACCTTCGACGATCTCGCGGGCTGTGACGAGGCCAAGATCGAGCTCGCGGAGGTGGTGGATTTCCTCAAGAACCCCGACCGCTATCGCGCTCTGGGCGCCAAGATTCCCAAGGGCGTTCTCCTCGTCGGACCGCCGGGTACGGGCAAGACCCTGATGGCACGTGCGGTCGCAGGCGAGGCACAGGTCCCGTTCTTCTCGCTCTC
>JAUXJB010000211.1 GCA_030624945.1 Deltaproteobacteria bacterium
CATCGCGGCAGTGATCGCCTTGCGCTGCGCAGAGGTCAGGCCGATCTCGGCCTGGTGCTGCATCACCAGCTCCGGCGGAAACACCTGTCCGAGAAAGTTCGGAACCCCGTGTCCCGGACCCCGGGAGCCGGCGCCAGGCCCCGCAGGACCGGCAGCTACAGGAGGAAGACCGACCTGGGCCCAGGCGGTGGGTGCGGCCAGCAGCAAAACGACGTACAGCGTCGTACACGCGAGCGTTCTCATGCGTACCTCCTCGTGTGAATTCGTGAGCTCGGTTTCGGTGAAGCGGGCGGACCCGGCAGCGGACTCGGAAGGCCGAACGCCGGCAGGGTCGAGGTGAGATCGGGCCCCGGCAAGCGGAGCAGAACGTCCGTCGGCGTGCCCCAGGTCGCGAAGGTCTCGGCCACCGATTCCCCGGCCCTTCCCCACTCGGAGGTGCGTGAGGGCCGCCCTCCCAGCCAGAGGAGACCCAGGGCGAGAAGGCACAGGAAGGCTGCGGCCAGCCGCGGTGTCCAGCCGCGGGGAGCAGGGGCCCTGGCGGGCTCGCGCTCGAGCAGCACCCCGAAGGGCGGAGTCCTCGGAGCGAGCTCACGCCTGAGCCGCGCGAAGCGAGTGCGCAGGTCCGTCTCGTTCACCCTCCTGCCTCCAGCAGCAGCCGCAGTCGCCGCTTGCCTCGTTCGTAGTGTGTCCGGGCACTACCGAGAGACACCTCGAGCGCCTCGGCTGCCTCGCGTATCGAGAGGTCGTGGTAGAACACCAGAGTGAGTACCTGCCGCTGCCGCAGCGGGAGTCGTGCGAGCGCGCGGACGAGCTCTGCGCTCTCCGCACCGAGCTCGAGATCCTCGGCCGCAGCTCGCACGAGGGCGGGCGTCCCGCTGACCCAGCGCCGGAACAGCTCGGCCCGCAGCCCCGCGCGCCGCCTCCGCTCTGCAGCGCTCCGCCGCACGACCCCGAAGATCCAGGTCTTGAAGCTGGATCGACCCGCGAAGCTCGCGCGACCGTCCAGCACCTTGAGATAGGCAATCTGAGACACGTCTTCCGCCTCGCTGCGATCCCCTCCACAGCAGACGAGCGCCCAGGCGAAGACCTCGGGGTGCAGGCGCTCCAGTTCCGCTTCGAGCTTCGCTCGCTGCATGCCTCTCGTCTGCCGTGCACGGGATGAGTGACCCGAGCGGGCGGAGTATATGACCGCACGGGCCGACGCCGGCAGGGGGCTACGCACGCCCGCGCTGGGACGCCTACTGGGGCGCGGGGGCACCGCTCTGAGCGCGATCTCGATCCGCGGTCGAGCGCTCGGGAGTGATCTCCAGATCCCGTTCGATCCGGACCCCGACGACGAGATCCTGCCGACGGATTTCCCGCAGACGAGCCAGATCGGCACTCTGCCGCTCACTCATCGATAGGCTGAGCATTCCGCCTCCCAGCTCGACCGCGACGCGCTGCGTGTCCTCCGCTCCGCTCGTCGAGCGCGCAAATACCTCCAGGACGTTGCGCCCGGCCTGCATCGGGACCAGGGCCGAGTACGTCCCGTCGGGATTGCGGAGCTGATAGGCAGCGGTCTGGCCGGTCGTCGCGTTCCGGATGCGCAGCTCCTCGATCTCGGAGAAGCTCGCCGCTGCGATTGCCGAGCGCAGATCTCGCGGGTCCTCGACGGGGACGAACGCGCCTCCCGTCACGCGCGCCGCCTCGAGCGGAACCAACGGCTGACGCGTGGCCTGGCGCCCGATCGCGTAGGTGTGGATACGGACATCGTGCTTCGCCGCCATCCGCGCCACCTCGATCGCGCGCTCGGCGCTCTCGCGGGCAGAGAGCTGATAGGGGAGCGTGGGGATTCCGTCGGTCAGGAACATCATGATCCGCTGGGCCCCGGGTCGCCGGCGACTCACGGCGCTCTTCGATCCGAGCAGCTCGACCGTGCCTCGCAGGATGCCGGCGTGCATGTTCGTTCCCCCGTTCGGCCCGTCGAGCAAGAGGCCGTCCAGCGCCTCGTTGACCTGGCGGTAGTCGCGGGTGAGCTCGACCTCGACGAAGGCGTCGGGCGAGCGGGGATTCTCGTCCCCGCTGAAGATCACGACACCGACGCGCGTCGTGCGCGCGTCGAGCTGGTCCAGGAGCGTGCGCACGGCTGCGACCTCCGCAGCCAGGATGCTGTCCGGGTTCTGCGAGCGTCCCAGCCCGAGGAACCCGCCGCGTCCGCCCCTGGTGACCTTTCCGTCCCCGTTTACATCCGCGCCGGATGCGTCGGCCGTGCTGCCGGAGACGTCGAGCACGAAGACCACGTCGACCTTGGGGAGCTCCCCCGAGTGTGCAAACGCGATCCCGGAGACGAAGACCATGCCTGCGCGGTCCACCGAGACGCTTCCTGGGGCCGGGGCGTCGATCCGCAGCGTGAGCTGCCCGGGGTCGGCCAGAGCCGTGCTCGCAGCTGCGAGGTAGAACGCGGTTCCGGCTAGCCAGCTGGCGATTCGCAGCATCGAGCTCTTCTCTCGCGTGGCACTGGTTCGACCCCATGTTGGCAGACTTCGGGGGGGAGCCCGGAATTCAGCGCCTCTTCCACTACAGGGACTCCCTTCCATGCAACCGGAGAGTCGCCCGCAGGTTCTGGCGTCGATCCTGCTATACTCGCGCCCAGCGCGTGGGTCGGGTCGGCGTTCCCGGTCCCCGAGAACCCCCGCACAGACCCTACAGGACGAGCGATGAGCCGACGCCACCAGTTCAAGTCCACCGACGAAGAGAGCGAAGTCAATCTGACGCCCATGCTGGACGTCGTCTTCATCATGCTGATCTTCTTCATCGTGACCGCCTCCTTCGTGAAGGAGTCCGGTCTCGACGTCAGCCGACCCGATGCGAACCAGCAGAAGGAAGAGACGAGGAAGCGCAGCATCCTGATCTCGATCACGCGAACCAACGAGATCTGGATCCAGCAGCGAAGAGTGGACGTGCGGGCGGTCCGGGCGAACGTCGAGCGGCTGCTCGCGGAGAACCCACAGAGCGCCGTAGTGATCCAAGCCGCCGAAGACGCGGAGAACGGCACTTTCGTTCGGGTGCTGGATCAAGCTCGTCTGGCCGGCGCGATCAGCGTATCGATCGCCCAGTCCATAGCGAACTGAGCGGGCCTGCGGACCCCCACCTCACGCCGCGAGACCGCGGCTGGGTTGACGGAGAAGTTCGCTACAATTCCGCCAGCCAGCCCGGAGCGGCCTGGCTCTAGGACGATTAGCTCAGCTGGCTAGAGCGCTGCGTTGACATCGCAGAGGTCGCTGGTTCAAGTCCAGTATCGTCCACCAGCGCGTGCCTGGCACACGAGGCGAGCGAGGCGCCCGTTCCCCCGCGGCCACACGCGGAAAGGCTCAGGTCGGACGCGTCTGCCACCGAATACGGGTGAGGGACTCACTCGCCCCGAGGTGCAGCAGTGTTCCGGCGTCCGAAGCGGGTTCGGC
>JAUXJB010000237.1 GCA_030624945.1 Deltaproteobacteria bacterium
AGCGGTTTGGAGAGCTGGAACACCACGGTCTCGCGCTCGGAGTTGGTCGACGTGCGCGAGACGGAAACCGCACCTCGCGCATCCGTGACCAGGGCGTTGCGGATTCCGAGATCCACCGAGTGAAGCTCGATCGACGAGGCGGCGTCTAAGATGTCGAGGTCGATCTCGACCTCGCCGCAGAATGTGTCCTTCAGCGGGTCGACGCGCAGGCTGAGGTCGTAGGACTTCGGCAGTGTCGAGCGAGAGAGGCGCATGCTCTGCGGCGCATCTTAGTCTCGCACCTGCCGCTACGAAAGGGCCCGTCTGGTTTGGTGGGCCCCGTGTCGAGGCTTTGGTGTTGGCGGGGGCGCTCGTTCCTGTCAGGTTCCGCTCGCACGAGGCCGACAGTTGAAAATGATGCCCGCAGCAGGCTCCATCTCCTCGCTCGATCGCGATCGGACCCTAGCCGAGCTCGAGCGCGGCGAGTTCGACGTGATTGTGATCGGAGGCGGGATCACGGGGGCCGGGATCGCTCGCGAGGCCGTCTTGCGCGGGCTCCGCGTCGCTCTGCTCGAGGCGCGGGACTATGCCTCGGGAACCTCGAGTCGCTCGTCGAAGCTGATCCACGGCGGGCTTCGCTATCTCGCGCAGGGCCACGTCGGTCTCGTCCGCGAGTGCGCGCTCGAGCGCAAGCACGTGTTTGCCCTGGCTCCGCACCTGGCCGAGCGCCGCTGGATGGTGCTGCCGGCCCGGTCGCGCTTGACCCTGCTCAAGTACCGCGCCGCCATCAAGACGTATGAGAAGCTGGGCGCGGTCGAGGAGCGAGATCTCCATCACAACTGGTCGGCGGACGACCTGGAACGGGAGGAGCCACTTCTCGATCGGAGTCTCTATCGCCGCGCGTGCGCCTATCGCGAGTATCTGACGGACGACGCGCGGTTGGTCCTCGCAAACCTGCGGGCCGCGGCTGCGGGAGGTGCGACGATTCTGAACCACGCGGCCGTCGTCGGGATCGAAGACGCGAACGGCTTCGCGACGGGCGTCCGGGCGGCCTGCTCCGAGAGCGGCCAGAGCTTTCACGTGCGCGGACGCTGCGTCCTGAACGCCACCGGTCCCTGGGTGGAGGCGCTGCGCCGCCTGGAAGATCCGGACGCTCCGAGGTTGCTGCACCTGTCCAAGGGGATTCACGTGGCGTTGCCGGCGTCCCGGATTCCGGTCCGGAACCTGCTCATGCTCGACGCGCAGGACGGTCGGCGCGTCTTCGTCATGCGCCGGGGCGAGATCGTGTTCGTGGGCACGACCGACACGAGCCATGCCGGCCGCCCCGAGGTCTGGCCGGAGATCTGCGAGGCCGACGTCCGATATCTTCTGGAGCCCCTCTCTCGCCATCTCACGGTTCCGCCGCTCGAGCCCGAACAGGTATGCGCCGCCTGGGCCGGCCTGCGGCCGCTCCTCTGCGAGCCCGGGAAGAAGTCGAGCGAGCTCTCGCGCCGCGACGAGATCTTCGTGGGCCGCTCGGGAGTCATCAGCATCGCCGGCGGGAAGCTCACGGGCTATCGCCCCATGGCACAGCGCGCGCTGGACAGGATCGGCGAGGTCCTGGGTGGCCTGGGTCCGCGGGCCCGTGAGGAACCGCTGCCCGGTGGCGACTTCGAGGGCGATCTCTCGCTGCTGGAGCGGGGGCTGGCGGGGGAATTCGGGCTGGACGAGCGTACCTGCGCGCGTCTCGCTCGGCTCTACGGCAGCGAGGCCGCGGATGTCTGCCGCCGGGGTGCGGCTCCACTCGTCGGGGAGGGCCCGGTGCTCGCGGGGGAGGTAAGCTGGTCGATCGAGGTCGAGGGTGCGGCGCGTGTCGAGGACGTACTCTACCGGCGTACGCGGTCCGCGATCTATGATCCCGACGTGAGGGAGGCGCTGGTGACACCCGTGGCGCGACGCATGGCCGAGATTCTCCACTGGGATGCCGGGAGGACCGAAGGCGAGATGGCCCGCGTGCGTGCGCGCCTGACGGCGGATCTCGCTTTCTCCAGGGTGAGGAGGTGAGCGCGCCGCCCGGCGCACGCCTGTCTTGACACCCGAACTCGTCCTCGCATTGGATCTCGGTACGACGAGCGTGCGCGCCCTGCTCGTGGAGGCGAGCGGAGAGGTGCTGGCCCGCGCACAGCGCCCGCTCGGCACGTCGTTCCCGTGGCCCGGGCGGGTCGAGCAGGATCCGGACGAGATGTGGCGGTGTAGCGTCGAGGTGTTGCGCGAGGCTGTGTCGCGCTCTGGTGTCGATCCGAGAGCGATCGCGGGTCTGGGCGTCGTGACCCAGCGCGCGACCGCACACTGCTGGGACGGGCATACCGGAGAGCCGCTGGCGCCCGCGATCAGCTGGCAGGACAGGCGCACTGCCGAGCGGGTGCGAGAGCTGCGTGGGGTGGGAATTCCGATCAACACGCTCGCCTCCGCGACCAAGTTCGAATGGCTCGTGCAGAACGATCCCGGAGTCCGGGAGGCGGCGCGCACGGGGCGTCTCCGGCTCGGCACGCCGGACGCCTGGATCACGGCCAAGCTGAGTGGTCTCGCACAGCACCTTACGGATCCGGGAAACGCGTCGTGTACCGCTCTCTTCGACCTGCAGACCGGGGACTGGGCGGCCCCGATCCTGGAGCTGTTCGGTGTTCCTGCCGAATCCCTGCCAAGCATCGTGGCCACCAGTCGGGTCGTCGGCGTCACCACGCCCGAGCTCTTGGGCCAGCCGATTCCCATCGCGGCGCGGGCGGGCGATCAGCAGGCGGCGACCTTCGCGCAGGGGGTGCACGCGGCGGGCGAGGGCAAGCTCACCCTGGGTACGTCGGCCATGCTCGACCTGCACACGGGCGATCTGCCGGTGGCCGCGGACTCGGGAAGCTACAGCCTGGCGCTCTGGGAGCTCGAGGCAGGAGAGCGCGCGTACTGCCGGGAAGCGACCGTGATCACGGCCGGTGCGGCCGTCGATTGGCTGGTGGCGCTCGGCATCGGGGCCGACGCCCGCGAGGTGGATCGCCTGGCCGCCCAGGTGGTCTCGAGCGGCGGGGTCGTATTCGTGCCCGC
>JAUXJB010000104.1 GCA_030624945.1 Deltaproteobacteria bacterium
CAGCACCGTTCCCGGCATCGCTCTCCCCATCCGGAGAGGTGACAGGCGCATTGTGACCGCGACCCTATCCCCGCCAGTGTCCTGTTCCGGGAGTTCCAACGCAATTCTCGCGGCCGAGGCGGCGGGCGAGTCCGCGGCCCACCGGCGGCGCTACGGCGCGCCTGTCGCCAGGATGCCTCTAAAGTCAGCCGTTGGGCCAACCGATACAGCATTCTGAGGAGATGGATTGGCTTACGAACGACGAGTCAGTTTGCGCCAGTCTTTGCGGACGCCCGTTGCGTACTGGGGGTCTCACATCGAGGGCGGCGGCACCATCGCGAACATCTCGACCTCGGGGGCCCTGATCGAACCGGCTTCGCGCTCCGTCACTCCCGGAACCCCGCTCAGGATCTTCGTCAACGAGGTGGATTTCAGCTCCGTGGAGATCGCGGCGGAAGTCGTACGGACCACCGAGTGGGGCTTTGCCGTCTCCTTCACGGGGGTTAGCCCGGAGACCGAGCGCCTACTACACGAGCTCTTGGAGTAGGAGCCTGACCTGAGAAGCTCGTCTCAGAGCTGAGCGAGCAGGTCCGCAGCCGCGTCTGCGATTGCGTCGGATGGCGTCGACATCTCCAGATTCCGCAGCCGACTGCGCAGTAGCGAGCGCTGCTCGGGCTGGAGCGAATCTATGCGGCTACAGATGGCCTCCGTGACCTGCCGGAGATCTCGCTCGTCCCCCAGATCCAGCAGGAGAGCCAGCAGCCCAAAGTCCTCGGGCACCCCCGCCTCCCTCACGTACTCGCGGTAGGCACGCTGGAGGTTCGCCGTGCCGTGCGCCTCCCGCAGTCGCTGCGCGAGTCGCAAGCGCGCCCGATCTCCCTTCTTTCCGAACAGCTTCTCCTCTACACGCCGGCGATAGGCTGCCGAGGCCGCCCGGGAGCGCTTCTGCGCCTTGCCACCCCGGGGGCGCTGCTGTCCCCCGCCGTTCCGCTTTCGCTCGCGCCGCTTCCGATCCAGCTCGCTGAACGAGGGCTTTTCGTCGTCACTCACTGCCGCGTTCCTTCTGACTGCAAGCGCCACACTCGGGTGGCGTTCGCTGTCTCGCTCATCCGTCAGCAGACCGGAATCCCGAGATCCAGACTCAGGGGTCAAGCACCGGGCTCTTCGCCACAGAATCCGCCGCACCCCGCGGCCGGCCTGCGAAGAGCGGGACAACCGGCTGGCTGCCCCACGCCCGGTAGCATGCCTCATCCCGCCCCCCATGTCTCCCACAAAAACAAAGCAGGATCTCGGGGGCCCTCCGGCTCCGGTCCGGTCTGCGCCGGGGGATCAGAAGGTCTCCGTCACCTTCCGCAGGCCCTTGGGGCTGTCGGGATCCATCCCGCGAGCGCGGGCCAGGTGGAGGGCCAGGAGCTGTCCGGGCACAGCGGCCGGGATCGGCGCCAGCCACTCCGGACCGAGGGGAATCTGCAGGGCCGACTCCTCCGCATCCGAGATGCGGTACACGTCAACACCGCGCCCTCCCAGCTCGCGCTCGAGCTCCTCCAGCTCCGCCCCGGCTGACACCGCGCTGTCGCACAGCAACACGGGCACACCCGAGGAAGCCAACGCGATGGGGCCGTGACGGTAGTCGGCCGCGGAGAACGCCTCGGCCGACATGGCCGCGACCTCTTTGAGCTTGAGGGACCACTCGAGAGCGACTGGAAAACCAAAGCCCCGGCCGATGATCACCAGGGCCGGCGCATCCGCCAGCCTCGCGGCGAGCGAACGCACGCGCCCCTCGCACTCGAGGGCCCCCGCCACGTGTTCCGCCACGAGGTCCAGCTCGGCCTCGACATCGGCGTCTTCCCATCCTGCGCACAGGTGTGCGACGGCGTAGAGGGAGGCCGTGAAGGATCCCGTCGCCGCGACACTCCGCTCGCCTCCAACGTGCAGCGGGATCACCTCGTCCGCAGCACGCCCGAGATCGGAGTCCGGACGATCGGTGATAGCCACGGTCTGGCTCCCCTGGTCCCGCGCCACGGCGATCACCGAGACCACGTCGGGGGAGGCGCCCGATTGCGAGATGGCCAGGGTCAGCCAGCCCTCGAGATGGAGATGCCCCTGGTAGATGGTGACCAGGGACGGGGCCGCCAGCGCAACGGGCAGCCCGAGGCGCTGGCCCAGCACGTACTTCGCGTAGACGGCCACGTGATCCGAGCTGCCCCGGGCGGCGATCAGAACACCCCGGGGCTGCGAGCGCCCGATCCTGCCCCCCAGCTCCAGCACTCGCTCGCCCTCTCGGCGCCGGAAGCGAGCGAGCACCCGCGGCTGATCGTGAATCTCCCGAGCCAGGAGTGAGGTCAAGCCTTCAGCCTGCGTCTCTGAGAAGGCTCGTGCGCAGCTGGCGAACCTCTTCGACATTCGCGCCCACGATCACTCCCGGTACGTCGGGCTCGTAGCGCTCCGGAAACTCGCCGTGCGGCGACTCGACCGTTCCGCCGGCCTCCAGGGTGGGGAGCGCCGACAGCCAGGCACGTCGAGAGAGTCCTTCCGGAGCCGCACTCACCCGCACGGCCCCGCAGACCCCATCGAGCAGGGGCGCGACACCGATGGCGCCGCCTGCCGCGGTGACGAGGTTGTGTCCCCTCCCCTCCAGCCGCTCCCGCACGTCGGGTGAGAGTCCGGGCGACACGAGTACCTCCGATCCGCCGCGCTCGGCGTGCGCCGTTCGAAACGGCGTATCTCGGATGGAGATCTCCGCCCCGCCGCCTCGTACGGCGCGTACCAGCGTGTCGGCCTGCGGCAGGCCCACCAGGGCCGCCTCCACGCGCCCTTCGCGCTCGAGTCCGACCAGGATCGCGTAGGGACCGTCGCCGAGCAGATAGCGCAGCGTACCGTCGATGGGGTCGATCACGACGCTCGACTCGGAGCGATTCCGGGAGAACCGCTCCACCTGGGGCGTGTCTTCCTCGACGCTGAGCTCTACCCACGGAAAGCGCGCCGCTACCGCGACCAGGAGGATCTCCTGCGACACGCAGTCCGCGTCCGTCAAAGCGGCCTTCTCGGGTCGCACCTCGTCCAGCTTGGGACGGTTGCGGACCCGTCCTTCCAACCAGCGCACCGCCGCCATGGCCTGCCGGACGGGGACCGTCAAGGCGTCGACAAAGTCCGCCGGCGAGATGTGCTCGAGGTGGTTGCTGCTCAAGGGCGCGGGGAGGGTAGCCAGCCTGACCGAGTGCGCGAGCTGAGCGCGTCTATGCGCGACCTACGCCTCTTCGCGCGCGCGCTCGAACAGGGCCTCGATCACCTCCGGCGGAGCGGGCTCGATCTCTGCCGTGGCCAGATTCTCCTCGACGTGCTCGGTCTGGCGCATTCCCACGAGGGCCGTGGTGACGCCCGGGGCGCTGCGGGCGAACTGGAGACAGCGTTGGGCATCGGTACGAAGCCCCGGGAAAGCCTCCCGGACGAACTCCGGCAGTCCGCGCACGGCCCGCCCCTGGGCCAGGGGTACCGTCGCGAACACCGTCGTGCCGGTATCCATCAGCGTCTCGAGTGCCGCCCCATAGCCCTCGGGCCCGATCTGGGTCTTGAGTCCCTGCGCCTCGCACATCGCGAGGTTGTAGGGAAGCTGTACGGCGCACAGGTGATTGTCGGGCCCACCCACCTCGAGCGCGAGCTGGAACAGGTCGACGATCGAGAGGTGACCCCGATCGAGGTGAGAGGTCAAGAGCCCACTCCAGGTGGAGAGTCCGTACGCGGCGATCGCGCCGCGGGCCACGGCCTCCTCCAGGGTCTCGATCACGCCGACCAGCAACGTGCGGAACTCGTTGGGCCCACCCGTGAGCAGCTGCAGCTCGGGCTCCTGGACGCAGTAGAGATCGAGGGTCGCCAGACCCAGATTGCGGCGACTGCGCTCGATCTGATCCGCGAGAAACAGGGGATCGAGCGAGTGGACACCGTTTGCGATGCCCTCTGGATCGACCAGGCCGGAGCGGATGTAGGTGTCCACCAGGTAGCGACGCCCGTCGCCAGCAATCAGTGGGCTGTGGGGGTCGACCGTCAGATAGCCCCCCTTGCTGATCACGTAGACCTCGTCGCGCTCGACCTTCCCCTCGTCAAACGCGCGCCCCAGTGACGCGCCCAGCGCCCGCTCGCTGGACATCATGCGATAGGAGAGCGCGGTGTCGAAGACGTTCACTCCGCGCTCGAGGGCGTGCGGTACGGCTGTCCGGTACAGGAGGTCATCGGCACCCGAGGCCGAGCCGGGCTTCGTACCCATCCCGATGGACGAGAGGTACAGTCGGTCGGGCCGCCGAAAATGTCCCGGGAGCTCGGGAAAGCGCGCCGCGAAGCGCCGGGTCCCCTCGGGGGTGGCTCGCCCCTTGCGCAGGGAGAAGTCTTGCATCGCGCGCAAGCTAACGCGTGCCCTCTCGGTCTGCATCGAAGCCCGTAGCGCTCACTCGTCCGCGTAGACCCGCACTTCGGGCTCGCCGTCGGACCCGACCTGACCGCACGGCATTGCCCGCGTGTTGAAGCGAAGCACGGCCGGTCCCGTCGGCGCCACGGCGATGCAGCCGCCGCTGCCGCCGACAGCGTCGAGGCGGTCGAGGGCGCGGGAACAAGCCTCCGCGAGGCCGAGTCCCGCGAGACGCACGAGCGCGTCGACCTCGTGCGCAAAGGCCACGCGGATGTAGGCCTCGCCGACGCCTGTCCCCGAGATCGCACACGTCGCGTTGTCCGCCCAGATACCCGCACCGATCAGCGGCGTGTCGCCCACGCGTCCCGGTAGCTGGTTGGTCATGCCTCCCGTCGAGGTGGCCGCGGCGAGGTTGCCCCGCGCATCGCGCGCGACGGCTCCGACCGTCCCGCCCACATCCCCGTCGTGGTCGAGGCTGATGCGGCGACGCTGCCGGGCGCGCTCGAGCTGATGGCGCCGGGAGTCGGTCACGAGGTCCGCGTCGGCGCAGAACGCGATGCCATTGGCCCTGGCGAACTCCTCGGCACCCTCGCCCACCAAAAGGACGTGGCAGCTCTGCTCGAGCACGGCGCGCGCCGCGGCGATCGGGTTTGCGATGCGGCGCACCGCCGCGACCGCACCGGCGCCGCGGTCTGTCCCGCGAGAGATTGCGGCATCCATCTCGATTGTGCCGCGGGCGGTCAGCACGGAGCCGCGGCCGGCGTTGAACTCCTCGCAGTCCTCGAGCTCGCGAACCGCCCGTTCGACGGCATCGACCACCGAACCATCGGCAGCCAGGACGTCTATGCCCACCCGCAAGCTGCGAGCGATCCCGGCTCGGCGTGCACGGTCTCCTGCGTCGCCGCGATCGCGCCGACCGAAGTTGCCGGCGCCCCCGTGCACGGCCAACACGGAGCCTGTCAGCTGCGCACCCTCGCCCGGGGCCCCGCGTTTCGCAGCGCCGACACTCACTCCCAGTCGGGACCGCGCTCTGCGAGGATCCGCCACTCGCCATCCGCACCGGGACCGAGCAGGAAGGTGACGGGCGCGGGGGTCGGCGAGCTCGAGCTCACGCGCTGGGCGTGCACGCGAACGTTCGCACCCTCGGGTGCGTAAGAGATCTCCCGATAGGTGAAGTAGTCACCCCTGGCCCGGATACGTGCGAGAACCTGACGCATGCGCGCCTTGTACTCGGCTCCGCTCAGCTCGCTGAGCTCGCCGCCCGTCGGATGAGCCGGGTCGAGGAGTGCGATCCGGGCCTCGATCGAGTAGCAGTCCGTCAGGCTCGGGTCCAAGCTCTCGAGCCTCGACACGCAGGCCTCGAACAGGCGGCGCGCCGTCTCGGTGGGCGCGACTCCCGCCTGCGAGCGTATTCCCGTCGCGATCTCGCTTCGGGTTTGCAGGCGCTCCGCCACCTTGGTCTGGCGCGAGCTCTCCTCCGAAATGGTGACGGGAAGCAGTACCGTGTCGGCGAGAAAGCTGAAGGGGAGATCGACGAACCCGATCACCACCAGAGGAACGTTCCAGTTGAGAAGTCCCTGGCCA
>JAUXJB010000020.1 GCA_030624945.1 Deltaproteobacteria bacterium
TCGGTACCGCCGAGCTCCACGTCCGCCTCCAGCGCGACGGAGTCGTACGCCTGCACCAGGGGATAGAGGAACTCGTGGATGCCGATCGAGGTTCCGCTGCGGAAGCGCCTTTTGAAATCGTCTCGCTCCAGCATCCGCGCCACCGGCTGATGCGAGGCCAGGCGAATCATGTCGCCGCTCGAGAGGCGGTCCATCCACTCGCTGTTGAAGCGCACCTCGATGCGCGAGGAGTCGAGCACGAGACCGACCTGCTCCGCATAGGTTTGGGCGTTCGCCTCGACCTGCTCCCGACTCAACGCGGGTCGCGTCTTGCTCCGCCCCGAGGGGTCGCCGATCATGCCCGTGAAATCGCCGACGAGAAAAATGATCGTGTGACCGAGCTCCTGGATCTCGCGCAGCTTGTCGAGTACGACGACGTGACCGATGTGGAGATCCGGGGTAGACGGATCCATGCCCAGCTTGATGCGCAGTGGGCGCTTCTCCTCGAGCTTCCGAGCGAGATCCTCCTCCGAGACCAGCTCCACGGTGCGAGCCCGAAAGATCTCGAGCTGGCTAGCGACCGAGGAGCTCATTCCGGATGACCTCCCGCTCCGTCACCACCACGTGCATGAGGATATCCCAGCTCTCCTCGGGCAGCTCCTCGACGACGCGATCCGCATAGCTGCAGCCGACGCGAACCGCATCCGTGCGCGCGTGCGCGAGCAGCCGATCGAAGTGTCCCCGCCCGCGGCCCAGCCGACGACCTCGACGGTCGAAGAGGATGCCCGGCACGCAGAAGAGGTCGACGCTCTCCAATGGGACTTCCCGAAGTCCGCCTACCGGCTCGCGGATCCCGCCGTACCCCAGAGCGAGGGACTCCAGACACTCGACATGGAAGAGCGCCAGCCTGGCTCCGACAACCCGGGGGAAGACGGTTCGTACCCCGCGACCCCGGAGCTCCGACTGCATCGCCTCGGCGGGCACCTCGTCCTCGATGGCCGCGTACAGCGAAACCGTTTGACACCCCGCGAGCTCCGGAAGCTCGAGTAGCCTCTCCAGCGCCTCGCGCTCGGCGCGTGACCGGTCCTCGCCGCGAGGCGCCCGAGATTCCGCCCGCAGCGCGTGTTTTCGAACCCTCGCCCCCGAGTCCGACACGGGCAGATCAGGCCGAGTCTACGAGATCGATCAGGGACTGGAGCCGCTCGCGCGGCACGGCCTGGAGTTGCCGGAGCTGGAGCAGCTCGCTGGCGAGGTTCAGCGCGACGAGCACGGCCGCGTCTTGAGTATTCGGCGTCGATCTGGCGATCTCCCGCAGGACTCCGTCCACGTAGTTCTCCACCTCCTGGAGATGCTCCGGGTCGGAGTCGCTGCGGATCCGGTACTCGTGACCCATGATCTTGATGGTGTTGAGCTGCATGCCGCCATCGGGCTTGGTGTCGATGCTTGCCATCTACGCTCCCACCTCGGCATCGAGCTCGCGCTCCAGTCGGTCCACCTCGTCGATCAGCCGTTCCACACGTCCGACAGCCTCTGCTCGCAGCTTTTCGAGAGAGGCTATCCGGGCATTGAGTTCCGCGATGGTCCGATCCCGGCCCGCGACCTGCCGCCTCTGGTCATCGCTCTCACTGAGCGCGACGCGGTGGCGCCCCACCAGGAGCTTGAGGCGTTCCTCGAGCACATCCAAGAGATCGCCTTCGCCAGGTGAGTCCAGGGCCGGCCGCTCTGCCAGCCGCTCTGCGTATTCCGTCATCGCGCTGATCCTCTGGGGCGCTCGAATAGGTTTCCCGCTCCTCGGTCCCCCTGCAATCCCCGAGCAGCGAAAGCGGACACGGGGATGGTTCACCGACGGCCCGCTCGCGTCAAGTCCACAGTAGACGCCTTCTTGACACGCTTTCCGCCCCTCCGGTAGGCTAGGCTCGGTTTAGTTCGACGCAAATTCACCGAATGCACGCGGAGCAGATTCCCCCTTCGGAAACGGATTTCCGCTCACTCCCAAGCGGAGCCTCTACCTGGCGAACCGCCCGACGGCGGAACCCCGCCCCAGCACGACACAGGAAACGGGGATGACCCATTCGAGCATGCCGGAGCGCCAGGGCCTCTACGATCCGCGCTTCGAGCACGACGCGTGCGGGATCGGGTTCGTCTGCAACATCGACGGGCGCCGGTCGCACGAGCTCGTCCAGAAGGGGCTCCAGGTGCTCGTAAACCTCACGCATCGTGGGGCGGCCGGGAGCGATCCCGAGACCGGCGATGGCGCCGGCATCCTCATGCAGATACCCCACGCGTTCCTCGAGAAGGAGTGCAACCGCCTGGGGATACGCCTGCCCGTCCGGGGAGAGTACGGGGCGGGAATGCTTTTTCTGCCACGGGAGCCCGATCTACAGCGCCACTGCGCGGAGAGAATCGAATCCATCATCGAGGAAGAGGGCCAGTACGTACTCGGCTGGCGAGACGTGCCGGTGCAGCCCGGCGCCATCGGCTCACTGGCGCGCCAGTCTCGTCCGACAATCCGACAGGTCTTCGTTCTTCGCGGCGCGGGACTCGACGAGGATGCCTTCGAGCGGAAGCTCTTCGTCATCCGCAAACGCATCGAGCACCGGCTGGGACCGGAGATCGGATCGGACTTCTACATCCCGAGCCTCTCCTGCCGGACCATCACCTACAAGGGACTGCTTCTCGCCTATCAGATCAAGGAGTTCTATCCGGATCTGGCCGATCCCGCGATGGAGACCGCGATCGCCGTCATCCACCAGCGGTACAGCACCAACACCTGGCCGACGTGGGATCGCTCCCAGCCTTTCCGCTACCTCTGCCACAACGGCGAGATCAACACCATCCGCGGCAACCACAACTGGATCCGCGCTCGCCAGTCGATCATGGAGTCTCGGCTCTGGGGGGACGATCTCGAGAAGATCTTTCCCATCATCAACCCCGACACATCGGACTCGGGGCAGATCGACAACGCGCTCGAGTTCCTGGTGCTATCCGGTCGCAGCCTGCCGCACGCGATGATGATACTGATCCCGGAGGCCTGGGATCGCGACCCCCTCATGCCCGCGGACAAGAAGGCGTTCTACCGGTACAACCAGTGCTTGATGGAGCCGTGGGACGGGCCCGCGTCGATCGCGTTCACGGATGGTCGTCACGTGGGCGGCGTGCTCGATCGAAACGGGCTGCGCCCGTCCCGCTATTGGGTGACCAAGGACAACTTCGTGGTCCTCGCATCGGAGACCGGCGTGCTCCCGATCGACCCCGAGATGGTTACCTACAAGGGACGGCTTCAGCCCGGCCGTATGCTCCTGATCGACACCGAAGAGGGTCGGATCATCCCCGATGAGGAGCTCAAGCACGACTACGCGAACCGACGACCCTACGGCGAGTGGGTGGGTGAGAACCTCATCAAGCTGGAGCAACTCCCGCCGCCGCACGAGGAACCGCTCCCGGATGGCGAGTCCGATCGCCGCACGCGTCAGCATCTGTTCGGCTACACGCTCGAAGAGCTGCGCATCTTGATGGCACCCATGATCACCACGGCCATGGAGGCGATGGGGTCGATGGGCAACGACACGCCGCTCGCTGCCCTCTCCGACCAGCCACAGCTGCTCTTCAATTACTTCAAGCAGGTCTTCGCTCAGGTCACCAATCCGGCGATCGACTCGACGCGCGAAGACAGCGTCATGTCGCTCATCAGCACGGTGGGCAGGGAGCGCAACTTCCTGGACGAGACGCCCGAGCACGCGAGACTCCTCGAGCTAGAGCAACCGATCCTCGAGGATGCGGACCTCGCACGGATCCGCCAGATCGATCACCCGCACTTCAAGGCCGTCACCATCCCCATGGTCTTCGACGCCGAGGGCGAGTCCCACGCCAACCTGCGCAGAGCCCTCGATTTGCTCGGGGATCGCGCGGCCGAAGCGATCCGGGAAGGCGCGAATATCCTGATCCTCTCCGACCGAGAGGCCGGACCGGATCGCATCCCGATTCCGAGCTTGCTCGCCACGGGCGCCGTTCACCATCACCTCATCCGTTGTGGAGAGCGGATGAATTGCGGCATCGTGGTCGAAACGGCCGAAGCCCGCGAGGTCGCCCACTTCGCATGTCTGATCGGGTACGGAGCCGCGGCGATCAACCCCTATCTCGCGCTCGAGACCATCGGGGATATGGTCGACGATAGCGCCTTCGTGTCGGCCGACCTCAGTCGTGAGCAGGCCGTGGCCAACTATCTCAAAGCCATTGGAAAGGGCCTGCTCAAGATCTTCGCGAAGATGGGCATCTCGACCCTGGCGAGCTATCGCGGGGCGCAGATCTTCGAGGCGGTCGGGGTTCAACAAGAAGTCGTCGACAAGTACTTCTCGGAGACGGCGAGCCGCATCGGCGGGGTCGGCCTCGGGACGATCGCCGAGGAAGCGAGACGCAGGCACGCACGCGCCTATCCGACCACGGTGGAGAGGGAGGAGGGCCTCGATGTCGGCGGCCACTACCAGTGGAGGCAGATGGGCGAGCGACACCTGCTCGATCCCAAGACGATTCACGACCTTCAGCACGCCGTGTGGACGGAGAACTACGAGCTCTACAAGCGCTACGCCGACCGGATTGACAACCAGAGCAAGAACCTCTTCACGATCCGCGGCCTGCTGAGGTTCAAGAAGGAGCGCGACCCGATACCGCTCGATCAGGTCGAGCCCGTCGAGGACATCGTCAAGCGCTTCTGCACGGGAGCGATGTCCTTCGGGTCGATCAGCGCCGAAGCCCACGAGACCCTCGCCATCGCCATGAATCGCATCGGCGGCAAGAGCAACAGCGGAGAAGGCGGTGAGGATCCCGCCCGCTTCACGCCCGACCCGAACGGCGACTGGCGCCGCAGCGCGATCAAGCAGGTGGCCTCGGGGCGCTTCGGCGTCACCAGCTGGTACCTGACGAACTCCAACGAGCTACAGATCAAGGTCGCGCAAGGAGCGAAGCCCGGAGAGGGAGGCCAGCTTCCCGGCCACAAGGTCAATCTCACCATCGCCAAGGTGCGGAACTCCACGCCCGGCGTGGGCCTGATCTCACCCCCGCCTCACCACGACATCTACTCGATCGAAGATCTGGCCCAGCTCATCCACGATCTCAAGAACGCGAACCCGGATGCGGACATCAGCGTCAAGCTCGTATCGGTGACGGGCGTCGGCACCATCGCGGCCGGAGTATCCAAGGGGCACGCGGAGTCCGTTCAGATCGCCGGCGCCTCGGGGGGCACCGGCGCCTCGCCGCAGACGTCCATCAAGCACGCGGGCGTACCGTGGGAGATCGGACTCTCCGAGACCCAGCAAGCACTCGTGATGAATGACCTGCGGGGTCGGATCCGTGTCCACGTCGATGGCCAGTTCCGCACGGGCCGCGACGTGGTGATCGGCGCTATGCTGGGAGGTGACGAATACGGCTTCGGTACGATCGCGTTGGTCGCGCTGGGATGCATCCTGATGCGCGTGTGCCACCTGAATACCTGTCCGGTCGGTGTGGCGACCCAGGACGAAGCCTTGCGCGCGAAGTTCACGGGCCGTCCGGAGCACGTCGTGAACTTCTTCCGCTTCGTCGCCCAGGACACGCGAGAGATTCTCGCCAACCTCGGATTCCGCAAGCTAGAGGAGGTGATCGGCCGGCCCGACCTGCTCGAGCCCGATCCGTCGATCCGGCACTGGAAGCTCGAGGACGGCCTCGACTTCTCGGCCATCCTGTACCGCCCGAAGCCGCCGCACCCCGACGTGGCGATCCGACGGGTCGAAGGCCAGAACCACTCGCTCGATGAAGCGCTCGACAACGAGCTGATCCGGCTGTGCAAGCCCGCGATCGAGAAGATGCAGCCCGTGGAGCTCAAACTTCCCATCAGCAACGTGAACCGCACGGTGGGCACGATGTTGGGAAGTACGGTCTCCCGGAGACACGGACTCGAAGGCCTGCCGGACAACACCATCCGCATCCACTTCACGGGCAGCGCGGGCCAGAGCTTTGGCGCTTTTCTTCCCCACGGAATCACGCTGACGCTGGTCGGCGACTCGAACGATTACACGGGAAAGGGTCTCTCGGGCGGCCGACTCATCGTGTATCCGAGCCCCGTGTCCACATTTGCTCCTTCGGAAAACATCGTTATCGGGAACGTGACGCTGTACGGAGCTACGTCCGGCGAGGCCTTCTTTCGGGGCGTCGCCGGAGAACGCTTCTGCGTCCGGAATAGCGGCGCGCGGGCCGTGGTCGAGGGGGTGGGAGACCACGGCTGCGAGTACATGACCGGTGGGCGCGTCGTCATCCTGGGCTCCGTCGGCCGGAACTTCGCGGCCGGGATGAGTGGCGGCATCGCCTACGTCCTCGATCCGGACGCGAAGCTGCTCGACCTCTACAACCCGGGGCTCGTCGATCTCGAGCGAATCGAAACCGAGGACGACGAGCGAGAAGTCCGCGAGCTCATCGAGGCACACCTTCGCCACACCCAGAGCGACAACGCGGAACGCATCCTGGAGAAGTGGGAGGATACGCTAGCGGACTTCGTGAAGGTCATGCCCCGAGACTACAAGCGAGCGCTCATGGGTATCGAGTTCGGAGAGCGCGATTACTGATGGGCAAGGTGACGGGATTCATCGAGTATGGCCGCAAGACTCCCGACAAGCGGCCCGTCTCCGAGCGCGTCAACGATTATCTCGAGATCTACACCGAGCCGAGCGAGGAGGAAATCCAAGCCCAGGGCGCGCGCTGCATGGACTGTGGGGTTCCGTTCTGCAACGACGGTTGTCCGCTCGGGAACATCATCCCCGACTTCAACGATCTGGTCTACCGGGGAAAGTGGCGCGACGCGCTCCACCGCCTCCACCGGACCAACAGCTTTCCCGAATTCACGGGGCGGATCTGTCCCGCGCCGTGCGAATCGGCCTGCGTACTCAGCATCAACGAAGATCCGGTCACCATCGAATTCATCGAGAAGACCATCGTCGAACGCGGCTTCGCCGAGGGATGGGTCGTGCCGCAACCACCTACCCGTCGGACGGGCAAGAAGGTCGCCGTCGTCGGCTCGGGCCCCTCCGGCCTGGCGGCGGCCCAGCGGCTCAACCGGGCCGGACATCTGGTGACGGTGTTCGAGCGCAATGACCGTATCGGAGGGCTGCTGCGCTACGGTATTCCGGACTTCAAGCTGGAGAAGTCGGTAATCGACCGGCGCCTAGCCGTGATGCAGGCCGAGGGGGTGGAGCTTCGCACGGGCGTGCACGTAGGCGTCACGATGCGGACAAGCGAGCTCGTCGCCGAGTACGACGCGGTACTTCTCACCGGGGGGGCCGAAGCTCCTCGAGATCTCGATGTGCCCGGGCGAAACCTGGAGGGCGTCCACTTCGCGATGGAGTTCCTCGAGCAGCAGAACCGGCGCGTCGCAGGGAAGCAGATCGATTCCGCCGCGAGCATCCTCGCGAGTGGCGGGAACGTCTTCGTGCTGGGGGGTGGGGACACCGGCTCGGACTGCATCGGTACGAGCCATCGCCAGAACGCGCGAACGGTTTACAACTTCGAGCTTCTCGAGAAGCCGCCCGAAGGTCGCACGCCGCATACGCCCTGGCCGATCCACCCACTCCCCTCGCAGATCTTGCGGACATCTACCTCGCACGAGGAGGGAGGAGAACGCGACTGGTGCATCTCGACCACGGCATTCTCGGGGTCGAACGGCAAACTCGAAAAGCTACACGCCGCGCGTGTGCGCTTCGGGGAGCCCGACCGCGCGACGGGGCGGCGTCCGATGGAGACGGTGCCGGGAAGCGAGTTCACCCTCGCTGCGGATCTCGTGCTGCTGGCACTGGGATTCCTCGGTCCCGTTCGCGAAGGGATGCTCGAAGAGCTCGGGGTCGAGCTGACGGAGCGTGGGAACGTGGCGACCGATGGCTACGCGACCAGCGTTCCGGGGGTCTATGCAGCGGGGGACATGCGGCGCGGCCAGTCCTTGGTCGTGTGGGCGATCGCGGAGGGGCAAGAGGCGGCCGCACAGATCGACCGCGACCTCCGCCGCGAAGGCCCAGCCCTTTCTCTTTGACACGAGTGGAGTTATCGGGCTAGGCTGCGCATTCCAGCTCGCGACGGGAGGGCTCTCCTTGCTGGAGAAGTACAGCGAGATCTTCCGGACCGTCTGTGGGATCGTCGACCTCGCCGTCATATCCATCGCATGGGCCGCCGCCTACGCACTCCGCTTCCACACCGATCTCTTCCCGGTGCCCCCCTTTCCGACACCGATGGTGAACTACGCATGGCTCCTGGTGGGGATGCTGCCGGTCTGGCACCTGCTCTTGCGCCATCGCGGACTCTACGAGCACGATGCGCGTCGCTCGGTCTTCCGCGATGCGCGCACCCTGGTGCAGGTCTCGCTGGTGGGCACCGTGATGTTCGTGACGCTCACGTTCTTCGCGAGAATGTTCTGGGTTTCGCGGCTCACCGTACTCATTTTCTTCGTGCTGAGCGCCTTCGGCTTGGTCGTGGCACGCACCGCCATGTACGTGGGCCTCGACGAGCTCCGGAAGAGGGGAAAGTACGCCCAGCGGCTGCTCATCGTCGGGACGGGGCCACTCGCGCACGAGGTCCACAGGCGTTTCAAGGAGCACCCGGAGATGGGGTTCCGGATCATCGGCTGCCTCGGCCCCTCGTCCGCCGGTCTCGGAGAAGGCTCGCCGCCGTACCTCGGCACGTACGGAGATCTGCAGAAGACCGTAATCGATCACCAGATCGACCAGGTCGCGATCGCGCTCGATCGCAGCGACCCGGCCGACCCGACCAAGATGATTCTCGAGCTGCACGATACGACCGCGGCCGTGCGGATCGTTCCCGACCTACTGGGACTGAACACGGTGCAAGCCGGAATCGATGATCTCGACGGTTTGCCGATGGTACGGGTCGTCGAGTCTCCCGCGGTCGGCTGGCACCGCGTGGCGAAGCGCCTCATCGATATAGGCGTCTCCGCCGCGGCGCTGGTCTTCGGCGCCCCCCTGATCGGAACGATCACGCTGGGAATCCGTCTCACATCCCAGGGCCCCATCTTCTACAGGCAAGAGCGAATGGGTCTCGACGGGCGGATCTTCAACATGGTCAAGTTCCGCACCATGCACGTGGGCGCCGAGGACGAGACCGGGCCCGTGTGGGCGACGAGCGACGATCCCCGCCGCACACGCTTCGGCCGCTTCCTGCGCCGCTTCAACCTGGACGAGATTCCCCAGTTCTGGAACGTCCTGAAGGGGGACATGAGCCTGGTCGGTCCCCGCCCGGAGCGACCGGAATTCATCCGCGAATTCCGCACGAAGTTCCCGGGCTACATGTTGCGCCACAAGATGAAGGGCGGGATGACGGGTCTGGCGCAGATCAACGGCTGTCGCGGGAATACCTCGATCGAGACACGTCTCGAGCACGATATCGCCTACCTTCGCCGCTGGTCCCTGCGCTTCGACCTGAAGATCCTTGTGCTCACGATCTCGCGCGCCTTCACCGATCCGAACGCTTACTGAGCGCGCCCGAGGAGCAGCTCTCGCAGCTTCCCCGGCACATTCGTGAAGATCCCATCAACTCCAGCGTCAATGAGCTCGGTCTGACGTTCCGCATCATCGACCGTATAGACGCGTACTCGAAGGCCCTCCGCGTGTAACGCTTCGATGCGTTTGGCCGTGGCCTGCGCCACGTGGAGATGAACTGCCTCGGCGGCGACAGCGGCCGCCCGCTCCTCGGGGGTTTTCCGGGAACGGCGGGAGGTCAGTACGCCGATCCGAGCGAGCGGTTCGACCTCGCGCAGGCGGTGGAGCACGGAGTCTCGGAAAGACGAGAAGACCGTCCGTTCGAGAACCTCGTGATCGCGGACGACGTCGATCGCTCGCCTCTCCAGCCTCGGATACTCCCCGCGCGCAGAGTCCTTGATTTCGAGATTGAACGGGATGCGGTGGGCGAAGGCGGCGAAGGCCTCCGGGAGCGTCGGTACATCGGGACGAAGCTCTCGGAGCTCTGTGAGCGTCAGATCTGCGAGCGAATTCCCTTCCACCTCGGCGTCGTGATGGAGAACGATCTCTCCCGACCGGAGGAGATGAAGGTCTGTCTCGATCATGTCCGCGCCCTGCTCGATCGCCAGCGCGAACGACGCGAACGTGTTCTCCGGCGCGTCCTCTGAGGCTCCCCGGTGCGCGATGACCTCGATCACGTCCGATCAGCTGCGGGACCGTGCGACGGCATTCAGCCAGCCCCCGTACAGTTCCTCGCGTCGATCGGGGTCGAGCTCTGGCTCGAAAAAGCGATCCTCCTGCCAGTTCTTCCGGATCTGATCGCGGCTGTCCCAGAAGCCGACCGCCAGGCCCGCGAGGTATGCGGCTCCGAGCGCGGTGGTCTCCTGAACGACCGGGCGCCTGACGGGGATTCCCAGGATGTCGGCTTGAAACTGCATCAGGAAGTCGTTCGCGGCGGCGCCGCCATCCACTTGCAGCTGTGGGATCTCCAGGCCCGTGTCCTTCTGGAGGCAGCAGAGGACGTCTTTGGACTGGTAGGCGATGGCTTCGAGCGCCGCACGGACGACCTCGGCACGACCGGAGCCGCGGGTGAGTCCCACGAGAGCTCCCCGGGCCTCGGGATCCCAGTAGGGCGCGCCAAGTCCCGTGAACGCGGGTACCAGATACACACCCCCGGTATCGTCAACGGAACGCGCAATCGCCTCGCTCTCCGTCGCATTGGAGAGCAGCCCCAGCTCGTCGCGCAGCCACTGGATGGCGGCTCCGGCGATGAACACCGCGCCCTCGAGCGCGTACTCGATCGTACCGTCCACACCCCACGCTATGGTCGTGAGCAGCCCGGACTCGGAGCGGTGCGGCTTCGTGCCCGTATTCATCAGCATGAAACAGCCGGTCCCGTAGGTGTTCTTGGTCGCCCCCTCCTCAAAGCAGGTCTGCCCGAAGAGCGCTGCCTGCTGATCTCCGGCCACTCCGGAGATCGGGATGCGCGCACCATCGAGCAGGTCGGCAGCGCTCTTGCCAAATGCGCCGCTGGACTCGCGAACTTCGGGTAGCAGCTTCGCGGGAATGTCGAGAGCATCGAGGAGCTCCGGGTCCCAGCGCAGCTCGTGCAGATCGTAGATCAGAGTTCTGGAGGCGTTGCTGTACTCGGTCGCGTGGACCTGGTTGCCGGTGAGCTTGTATATCAGCCAGCTGTCGATCGTTCCGAAGGCCAGCTCACCCTTCTCCGCGCGTTCGCGAGCCCCCTCGACGTTGTCCAGGATCCATTTGATCTTGGTTCCGGAGAAATACGGGTCGAGCAGCAGCCCCGTGCGATCGCGAAACAAGGGCTCGAGTCCGCGTTCCTTCAGATCGTCGCAGATCGATGCCGTCTGCCGGGACTGCCAGACGATCGCCGGGCAGATCGGACGACCGCTCGACCGATCCCAAAGAACGGTCGTCTCACGCTGATTGGTGATCCCGATCGCCGCGATCTCCTCGTAGCGAATTCCCGCGCGGGCGACGACGCCGCGCAGCGCTCGCATCTGCTTCTCCCAGATCTCGTTCGCGTCGTGCTCGACCCAGCCCGGTTTTGGATAGTACTGCCTGAACTCGTGTGCCTGGCTTGCGACAACGCCGCCAGACTCATCGAAGAGGATCGCGCGGGAGCTCGTGGTCCCCTGGTCGAGCGCCAACACATACATCCATCGTAGAGGTATCAGGGCCCGGGAGCGCTTTCAACCGAACCGATGAGCGTCTAGTCGAGCGGGGAGAAGAGGGCCTTCACGAAGGCCTCGGGCTCGAAGTCGCAGAGGTCCTCGAGGCCCTCGCCGATCCCGACGTAGCGCACGGGCACTCCCACCTCCTGCGCGATCCCCAGAACGACGCCGCCCTTCGCGGTTCCGTCGAGCTTGCAGAGAATGATCCCCGACACAGGAACGGCTCGGGCAAACTCCTCCGCCTGGCGAATCGCGTTCTGCCCTGTGTTGGCGTCGAGCGTGAGCAGAACCTCATGCGGGGCCTCGGGGATCTCCTTTCGAACCACGCGGGAGATCTTGGCGAGCTCGCCCATCAGACCCGCGTCGGTCTGGAGGCGGCCGGCGGTATCGACGATGACGACGTCGGACCCCCGAGCGCGAGCGGCCTTCAGCGCATCGTAGGCCACCGCGGCGGGGTCTCCTCCGGGAGAGCCCTTCACGAGCTCCGCCCCCGCGCGCCGCGCCCAAACCCCGAGCTGCTCGATTGCGGCGGCGCGGAACGTATCGCCGGCCGCGATCAGCACGCTCTTGCCATTCTCCGCAAAGCGCGCGGCGAGCTTGCCGATCGACGTCGTCTTGCCCGAGCCGTTCACGCCCACCACCAGGATCACGTGGGGACGGGCGACCATCTCGACCTCGGCAGGCGGCAACGCGCGCAACAGCTCGAGCGCCCGCGCCTCGAGCGCGGACCTGACCTCCTCCGGCGAGGCGGCCTCGCGGGCGCCCGCGAGCAGATCGTCGGCGGTACGGACCCCGAGGTCGGCGGAGAAGAGGATCGACTCGATCTCTGCGAAGGTCTCCTCGTCGAGTTGCTCGCGACCACGGAGCAGGCGTTCGAGCCGCCCAACCAGCGCCACGCGGCTCTTCCGCAAGCCCACCCTGATGTCGGGAGCGGGGCGCGTGGGCGCCGGCACGACGCCCACGGGAACCCGACGTGGCCCGGGGGTTCGGGGTTCCACGCTGAGCGGCGCGTGGCTGGCGCGAACCGCGCGTGGAAACGCGAGTGCGAAACTCGCAACCAGCGCCGTCAGACAGACGCCCAGCCACAGGAACAGGACGAGGTGCAGGGTCTCCAAGCTCATCGAATGCGGAAGTTTACGACAGTAGATCGACGGTTACGAGCTTGCTCAAGCCGCGCTCTTCCATGGTGACGCCGAAGAGCGTTTGCGCGATCTCGATCGTGCCCTTGTTGTGGGTGATCAGCAGAA
>JAUXJB010000011.1 GCA_030624945.1 Deltaproteobacteria bacterium
ACTCGCCCTCGTCCTGCTTCTCGAACTCGACGGCGACACGCTGACCGACCTTGACGTCGCGCGTAAGATCCTCGACGCCGACGACGTTCGTCAGCATGCGGAAGCCCTCGTCCAGATCGACGTAGGCTACCGCGTAGGCGCCGAGCTCCGCAAAGCCCGGGAGCCGATTCTGCCGGACGATGGCATAGGTGTAGACGGTCCCGAGACCCTTGGAGACGTTCCAGCTGAGCTGGCTCGATCCGCAGGCCGTGCAATGTCGGCGCGGGTAGAAGACGACCTGTTTGCAGTCGTCGCAGGTCTGGTAGCGGAGCTCGCTCTCCTTCGTGCCCTCCCAGTAGTGCTGGGTGTTGGGTTCCGGAAAGCGCGGCTGCGGACGGTTGGGCATGATCAGTCCTTTCTCAGAAGATGCGGGTCAGTCGCGGGCGAGGATCACGGTGCCGCCCGTATGCGCGTTGCCCAGGTTGCCACCATTGCCGTGGGCCACCGCAAGGCTCGCGCCGGGCACCTGGGAGTTGGACTCCCCGCGCAGCTGTCGAGCGGACTCGAGGAGCAAGAAGATCCCGCGCATGCCGGGGTGGTTGGAGCTGAGGCCGCCCCCGTCGGTATTGAGCGCGGGCCCGCCGGGATTGTCGAAGCGAAGCCGGCCGCCCTCGACCCACGCGCCTCCCTCGCCCTTCTTGCAGAAGCCCAGATCCTCCAGACAGGTGAGCACCGTGATGGAGAACGAGTCGTAGATCATCGCGATGTCGATGTCGTCGGGAGTGACCCCGGCCTCTCCGAACGCGATCGGCGCGCTCTGCGCCCCTGCGCTGATCGTGATATCGCCGCTGTTCTCCAGGTACTTGGTGGCCTCGCCGCTCCCGATGATCCACACGGGGGACTTGCGGCAGTTCCGCGCGACCTCGGCGGAGGCGATTACCAGCGCGCCG
Source organism: Deltaproteobacteria bacterium (assembly GCA_030624945.1). Classification (GTDB taxonomy): domain Bacteria; phylum Myxococcota_A; class UBA9160; order SZUA-336; family SZUA-336; genus JAUXJB01. Next base: position 930 of record JAUXJB010000011.1, read on the forward strand.
CCACCGTCGCTGATCATGCAGCACTCGAGCAGGTGCAGCGGGTCTGTGACGATGCGCGACTCCATCACGTCCTGGACCGTGATCTCGTTCACCCCGACGAACTCGAGGTCGGTCATGGCCTTGACCGCTTCGGGGTTGCGCATGGCGTGGTAGCGCGTCGCGACGGAGATCTCTGCCAGCTGCTCCGAGGTGGTTCCGTACTGGTGCATATGCCGCTGGGCAACCAGCGCGTAGTTGGCGATCAGCGTGGCGCCGTAGGGACTATCCATGTTCCCCTGCGCGGTCGCCGGACCGCCAAACCCCCGGAAGCTTCCCGTGCCGATCGCGACGCGCCCGGAGGCGGACGTGGAGCCGTAGCTCAGGACGGCCACCTGGCACTTGCCCGCCGCTATGTCCCGCATGGCATGCGCCGCCTGAAACTCATAGGACGAGCCGCCGACCTGGGTCGTGTCGATCACCGTCGGGCGAATTCCCAGATAGGCCGCGAGACCGAGGCCGCCTCCGCCTGCGCCGTCATTCGTATCGTAGAGGCCGTCGATATCTCCCCACCCGAGCCCCGCATCTTCCAGAGCGGCCCGGATCGACTCCACCTTGATCTGCATGGCGTCGACGCCGGGGGCGAGCCTCAGCGGGTACTCGTGGATTCCGACGATCGCTGCATTGCGCTCCTGTGCCATCACTTCTCCCTGCGCTTCTCTCCCGCAGCCCGCCGATTGCGCGCTGCGGCGTCTACTGATAGCGTGACCCGATGCGAATCGGGCTTCTGGCCGACAGCCACCTCCCATCGCTCGTTCGGAGCCTGGCTGAGTTCGGCCCCGAGATCGGCGACTTCCTGAGTGGAGTCGACCTCATTCTACACGCAGGCGACGTGACCGCGCCTGCGGTGCTGGATTGGTGCGAGCAGTACGCCCCGATTCTCGTGGCCCGGGGCAACAACGACCTCTTCAGCGATCGGCGGATGGAGGACCGCCAGCTGCTGGAGGTGGACGGGTGGCGGATCGGTCTGGTCCACGAGCTGAGGCCGCAATCGCGCCCGATGGAGACGCTGCTGGCCTCGTCGACCCTACAGGGCGAGCGCGTCGACGTGCTCGTCGCCGGCGATACCCACGTCGATCTGCTCGAATTCCGCAGCGACGTGGTCCTGATCAATCCGGGCAGCCCGAGCCTGCCCCACCAGAAGGAGATGAGGCTGGGCACGGTGGGCCTGCTGGAGATCGAGCCCGGACGAGTTCACGCGGAGATCGTGACCCTGGGAGAGACCCCGGGCTCGCCCAATCCCGGTACGCCGCGCCACATCGAGGTCGGGGACGGGCGCGTGCGCTCGGCCTCCCTGCGCGGCGATTGGGTCCTTCCCGAGGACCTCACTCCCCACGGCGAGCTGCAGATGCGCTAGCGCTTACGGGCGGGGACCGCGCGTGTCCTGCGTCCCCATCGCCCCGGAGGACGGATCAGGCAGCACCGATCACCTCTCCGCCGCACTCGCTTGCCCGCTCTCCTCGATGCGCTCCCGCAGCTTGCGCTGCATGGCTTCGCCGAGCGGGAAGCGGTACAGGAGGAAGAAGACCAGCAGCTCCGAGACCACTGGCGTGAAGGCGTAGACGTAGCGCAGGCCGTTGAGCTGCGCGGGATCGTTTGGCCCGCTCGGATCGAACCCGATCAGGTCGAGCAGCGGAAACCCGAGGCCGATGCCCAGCGCGCCGCCTACCTTCCCCGTCGTGGTGATGAGCGAGTAGTAGAGACCCGTGCGATCCTGCCCGCTCTCCGCTTTGTCGTAATCGACGATGTCGGCGGTGATCGAACGCAACAGGAAGGGCACGCCCCCATACACGATGCCCGACGCGAAGAAGAGGCAGGCGAAGAGCAGCGCGTCGCCCTGCCCCGGGATGAGATAGCAAGCCGACACGATGACGTGCAGGAGGACGCCGAAGGCGGCGGCCTTGTGCTTGCTCATGTGGCGATTGATCCAGAGCCACAGGGGGACCGCGATCGGCCCGGCCGCGAAGTAGGACAGCATGATGATCGCGGACCATTCGGGCATGCCGATGATCGCCGTCACGTAGAAGATGTAGACGGCGCTTCGCACAGCGCCCGGGATCGCGATGAAGAGGTCGGCGATCAGAATCCGCGCCATGTACTTGTTGGTGAAGAGCACCTCCATGGCCTTGCGGAACCCCACGGGCTCCGTTTCGACGCTCGGCTTCTCCCCAACCAACGAGACGGAGATGAGAATGGCCAGGGGCGCGAGCACGATCACGTACCAGCCCATCGCCTCCATCTTCAGGGCGCCGGAGAGCGCGTTCCCCGTCTGCTCCAGAACGGCCGGGATGAGGAGCACGAGAACCATCGAGCTGAGGTGGGCGAACTCGCGCCAGCCCTGGATCCGCGAACGCTCGTGATAGTCGGAAGTGAGCTCCGCGCCCCAGGAGAGGTGGGAGATCGTGAGCATCGTGAAGCCGATGTACAGGAGAAACAGCGATCCGAGCAGGTAGGGCACGCTCACCTGCTCTCCCACGAACCAGCCGGGGAACATCACCAGGAAGGCGGAGACGATCAGAATCGGAATGCTGAGGACCATCCAGTGGCGCCTGCGGCCCCAGCGGCTCGGGAACTTGTCCGACAGGACGCCCATCAACGGATCGGTAAACAGATCCCAGAAGCGCGCGGCCATCAGCACCGTTCCGACCGTCGTCAGTCCGAGCCCCATCTCCGTGGCGTAGAACGCGGGCATGTAGATGCCCAGCGGGGTCGCGAAGGCGGCGATCGGCAACGCGGGGGCGGCGAACGCGGCCAGCTTCCAGGCGGGAAGCCTATCCGCGGATGCCACCTACTGGGCCTTTGGGGCCGCGAAGTCCTCGCGGAACTGCTCGCACGCCGAACCGTACCGGAGGTCCATCGGGGGGTTACTTGCCCCTCTGCGCCGCGAAGTCGCGCGGCAGGCCGAGGCCGCGTTCGCCGATGATGTTGCGCTGGATGTTGGCCGTACCGCCCGCGATGGCGAATCCGCGCGCGAACATGAACTCCCCGACCCAGCGCGCCGCGCCGTCGCCAGGACCCGGTAGCTGGCGATCCGGTGCCTCCAATCCGGAGTCGCCGATCAGGTCGAGGCCGAGGTTCGCCAGCATGAAGCCGATGCTGTTCGAGATCTCCTTGTTCATCATGCCCACGATGCCGGGGCTCTGCCCGCGCGCGTCGCAGGTGAGCTGTCGGTAGCCCGAGTACTCGGCCGCGGTAACGTAGCCATCGAGCTCTACGAGGCGCTGCCGCACGCTCGGATCCTCGACCGCCGGCCGCCCGTCGCGAACGGTGTTCCTGGCGAGCTGCACCAGATCCCGGAACTGGCGCCGCGCAGCCACCGCGCCGCCTGCAGCGTTGCGCTCGGACGACAGGGTCGAGCGGGAGACGATCCAGCCCTCGCCGCGCTTGCCCACGATGTGGTCCGCGGGCGTGCGCGCGTCGTCGAAGAAGACCTCGTTGAAGTGCGCCTCCCCCGACATCATCCGGAGCGGCCGCACGTCGATGCCGGGCTGCCGCATGTCGAGCAGCAGGTACGAGATTCCGGCGTGCTTGCCGGCATCGGGCTCGGTCCGACAGAGCAGGTAGATCATGTCGGCCTGCTGTGCGCCGCTCGTCCAGATCTTCTGTCCGTTGATCACCCACTCGTCGCCCACGAGCTCTGCCCGCGTCTGGATCGAGGCGAGATCGCTGCCGGAGCCGGGCTCGCTGTAGCCCTGGCACCAGACCAGCTCGCCCAGGATCGAGGGCGGGAGGTAGCGCAGCTTCTGCTGCTCGGTTCCATGAGCGAGGAGGGTCGGCAGCAGCTGCGCTCCGGGCACGCCTATGTCCTGCGGAGCACCGACGCGGCCGAACTCCTCCTGGATCGATACCGCTCGCAGCACGTCGGGAGTCTGCTCCGATCCACCGTACTTCCTGGGAAGCGCACGCGCGAGATATCCGCGTTCGATGGCGCGCTTGCGAAAACTAGCCACCCGCTCGCTGGGGCCGAGCTCGGCTTCCGCGCCCTTTGGTGGCCAGTTCTCCGCGAGGAAGGCACGCACCTCCTCGCGGAACTCCTCGTACTCCTCGCTGTATCGCAGATCCAATGCGCCTCCTCTCGCTGCCGAGGCGATCTTATCAGGAGTCGGCGGGGCGATTCTTCTGGGCTACCGGCTCTTCTGTGCCGCGAAATCGCGCGGCAGGCCCAGCGCGCGCTCGCCGATGATGTTGCGCTGGATGTTGGATGCGCCGCCCGCGATGGCATACGCGCGCACCCACATGTACTGCCGCGCCCAGGATCCGGCGGTGTCGCCGAAAGGCATGCGAGACGGGGCCTCCAGGCCGCTGTCCCCGATCAGCTCCAGGCCGAGGTTCGCTACGAGGAATTCGATCTTGGTCGTCGCCAGCCTGTTCATGGGGACCACGGTCCCGGGGTCTTCCCCCCGTGCGCTGCAAGTGAGTTGCCGGTAGCCCGAGTACTCCATCACCTTGACGTACCCGTCGAGCTCGGCGAGTCGCTGGCGGATGGTCGGATCTTCCAGCGCCGGTCGGCCGTCGCGGATGGTGGTCCTCGCCAGCTCTACGAGGTTCTCGAGATGGCGGTGGTACATCTGCAGATCGCCCACCGTGTTGCGCTCGTGCTTGAGTGTCGAGCGGGACACGAGCCAGCCCTCGCCGCGCTTGCCGACGAGTTGGTCGGCGGGCGTGCGCGCGTCGTCGAAGAAGACCTCGCTGAAGTGACCGGTTCCATCCATCTGCCGGAGCGGCCGCACGTCGATACCGGGCTGCTTCATGTCGAGCAGCAGGTACGAGATTCCGGCGTGCTTGCCGGCATCGGGCTCGGTCCGACAGAGCAGGTAGATCATATCGGCCTGCTGTGCGCCGCTCGTCCAGATCTTCTGTCCGTTGATCACCCACTCGTTGCCCACGAGCTCTGCCCGCGTCTGGACCGAGGCGAGATCGCTGCCGGAGCCGGGCTCGCTGTAGCCCTGGCACCAGGCCAGCTCACCCCGGATCGAGGCCGGCAGGTAGCGCTGCTTCTGCTCCTCCGTGCCGTGTTCGAGCAGCGTCCCCATGAGCTGGGCCCCGGGTACGCCCACGTCCATGGGCGCACCCACACGGCCGAACTCCTGGCGGATGACCATCCCGCGCAGCACGTCCGGCTCCTGCTCGGACCCTCCGTACCGTCGGGGAAAGGCTCGGGCCAGGTACCCGCACTCGATGGCGCGTTCGCGAAAGCGAGCAGCCCGCTCGCGCGGGCCGAGCTCGCCCCCATCTTCCGGGGGCGGCCAGTTGTCCGCCAGGAAGGCTCTCGCCGCTTGCCGGAACTTCTCGTACTCCTCGCTGTATCGCAGGTCCATTCGGACGGTATCCTAGCAGCTGGTGGCGGGGGACAGCTTCGAGGGCTCGACCTCCGGGTCTCCGGGGAGGCTGACCAACAGCGGCCCCGGTCAGCCGAGGATCTCGTCCAGGAGCTGCTTCCACGCCTCGCGCTCGCTCTCGGGAGTGAAGCGGTGCGCTCGCGCCGCGCAGCGTGTTTCGAGCAGTTGGAGGAACGCAACGTCGGTCTCCGCGCGCGCGATCAGATCCGCCAGTGCGCGCTCGTCCCCGACCGGAAAGTAGCCCGGGTAATCCTCGCCCAGAAGGCCGATCGAGCCCGAGATGTGTGACGAGATGACCGGCGTTCCGCACACGATGGCCTCCGAGATCACATTGGCCCCACCCTCCATGTGCGAGGTGAGGAGCATGAGCCGGGCGCGCGCCAGCAGTCGCAGCGCCTGCTCGTGGGGCAGCGGTCCGAGCCAGCGGTAGCGCGAGCTCTCCCTGGTCGCGACGTGGGCCTGCTCCCCTAGCGCTTCCTCGAGCACCAGGCCGGCGTGCAGCACGACGACCCGTGAAGCCGCGGGCAAAAGCCGCGCCGCCGCCGCGGCGCGCAGGGGATCCTTGACGTCGCGCAGGTTGGCGAGGACGCAGACCTCGAACGACTCGTGCGAAGGCGGCTCCGGCTCGGACGGCGCCACGGCCGACTGGAACACCACGCGCGCCCGCGCGCGCAGGGCGCCGGGGAGGCGCTCGATCGCCGCGGGCTGCAACGTGACGAAGCGGGTCGCCAGGGCGAGCGCATCTCTCGCTTCGGGGTGGCGATCGAGATCGCGGTAGACATCGGTCCCGGTGAGTGCCACGACCAGCGGCGCATCGGGACCGCGCTCCAGGCGGAAGCGTCGGATCGACGCCAGGCTTCTGTACGCGTGCAATGCCAGGAGCATCTCGCTCCCGCCGCTCCACTCTTGCTCGATCGCGACCTCGTGCCCGAGCTCCTGCAGCCGTGTCGCCCAGCGCGCGGCGGTCGTCCAGTTGCCCTTGGCCGAGTCCGCACTCGCGGGCGTGACCAGCGAGATCCTCATCCTTCCAGAGCGCAGCTGCGGAAGCCCGCGAAGACATCGCGGCGATCCGGTGTGAAGAAGTTGCGCCAGGTCGCACTCAGCAGCCGCGGGCGCGTCGCCCAGGAGCCACCGCGCAGCACCTTGCGCGCACCGAACCAGGGTGCGGAGTACTCCTTGTACGGATCGGGCACGAACCCCGGATAGGGCTGGAACGTGCTCGCCGTCCACTCCCAGACGTCGCCGAACATCTGGAGGCAGCCTGCGGCGGAGCGGCCGGCGGCGAGATCGCGAGCGGGCAGACAGCCGAGAAACCGCGCGTCCAGATTCGCGCGGTCGGCGCTCACCGGCTCCTCGCCCCACGGATGGCGACGTTTTTCTGCCGCGAGATGCGGCGTTCCTGCGTCCACCTCCAGCTCGCTCGTCGCCGCGGCCTCCCACTCCGCCTCGGAGGGCAGCCTGCGTCCGGCCCACCGGCACCAGGCTTCCGCCTCGTACCAGTTGACGTGGATCATCGGAAGGTCCGACTCGAGCGGTGTCCAGCGGTCGAAAGAGCGACGCTGCCAGGTGTCGCCCCGGCTGCGCCAGTAGACCGGGCGGGTCGCGCCAGACGCCAGACGCCAGCTCCAGCCGGCCGCGCTCCACACCTCCTGCCGCTGGTAGCCATCGTCCTCCACGAACTGCGCGAACTGCGATTGGGAGACGAGCTGCGCGGCGATCTCGAACGGTGCGAGCGTCACCGTGTGGGCCCACTTCTCGTTGTCGAACACGAAACCGCGATCCGGCTCTGCTCCCAGCCGGAATGCCCCGCCGGGTACGGAACGGTCTCCGCCGTCGGGCGCCGCGTCCTGGGCGGCCTGCGCTGCGTCCGCCGACGCGCCGAATCGAGGCGGTGGCAAGCCGAGTGTCTGGCGCATGTACAGAAAGGCCTCTTCGTGCATGTCCTCGTGGCCGGTACTGTGCCACACGAAGTACGCCAGCTCGGGAGTGAGATCGCCGTGCGCAAGCAGATCGAGCACCTCGTCACGAACCGCGGTCACGTAGCCGATCGTCGCAACCCGATCCGGCAGGTCGAGATTCCAGCGGCTCTCGTGTCCGACCGCGGCGGAGTCGAACAAGCTGTCGCCATCTTTCCGGATCGGAGCCCGGCCAAGACCGTGGCGCAAGACCCACCTCTCCTGGAACCAGGCGACATGCCCCAGTTCCCAGAGGAACGGGTTCACGACCGGCATGTAGGGGACGCGCAGCTGCTCGTCAGCGAGATCCTCGAACAGCAGGAGCGTGCGCTCGCGCGCGTCGCGCACCGCGGTGGCGAGAGATGCGCTGGTAGGTGGGAACGGGCTGCCTTGTGCCATCGTACGCCTCCGACTCAGCTGGCGGCATCGGCATAGCCGGCGTCGCTGGGAGAATCCTCCTCCGCCTTCGGAGGCGAAGTGAATTGCTCGTGATAGAGGGCGGCGTACAGACCTTCCTGGGCGAGCAGCGCGTCGTGACGGCCGCGCTCGACCAAGTGCCCGTGGTCGAGGACCAGGATCTCGTCGGCGGCCAGCACGGTGGAGAGCCGGTGCGCGATCACGACTGTCGTGCGATCGCGAGCCAGTCGCTCGGTGGACTCGCGGATCTCGCGCTCGAGGCGCGTATCCAGCGAGGCGGTGGCCTCGTCCAGAATGAGCACCGGCGGGTTTTTGAGCACGGCGCGCGCGATCGCCACACGCTGCTTCTCTCCACCCGAGAGCCGGAAGCCGCGCTCACCGACGACAGTCTCGAGGCCCTCGGGTAGGCGCTCGATCATGTCGTCCATACCCGCCGCCCGCCCCGCATCGCGCACCTCGGCCTCCGAAGCCTCGAGTCGACCGTAGCGGATGTTCTCGAGGACCGACGTGTGAAAGAGATAGGTGTCCTGCATGACCGCCCCGACGGACCGCGAGATCGAGTCCAGCGTGAGGTCCCGCACGTCGTGTCCGTCGAGGAGCACGCGCCCCCGTTGCGAATCGTAGTAGCGCTGGATCAGGTAGGTCGCGGTGGTCTTGCCCGCTCCGGAGGGCCCCACCAGCGCCACCATCTGTCCGGGCTCCACCCGGAACGAGATGTCCTCGAGGGCGGGTACGGCACCTTCATGGTAGGCGAAGCCGACGCCCTCGAACTCGATCTGTCCGCGCGGCTTTCGCAGCGAGATCGCATCCGGCTTCTCGTCGACCTCGACCGGCAGGTCGAGGTACTCGAAGATGCGCTGGAAGAGCGCGACCGAAGCCAGCGCCGTGGTCTGAATCCGCGCGATGCCGCGGTACGGCGCGAAGATTCGCCCCGCCAGCATGGCGAGCGCGATCACGGTGGCGATATCGGGAAGCTGCCCGAGCACGACACCGCGGATCCCGTACCAGTACACGAAGCTCACGATCATCGAGCTGAACAGTCCGATCGCGACGTTGAACCAGCGTCCGGCCAGAAACCGGCGCAACGAGAGCGAACGCAGCGCGAGGTTGGCGCGCTGGAAGCGGGAGGCTTCGAATTCTTGCCGTCCGAACGTCCGCACGACCATGGTGCCGGCAACCGAGAGCGTCTCCGCCAGATGGGACGTCATCCCGGCGTTCTCTTCTCGCCACTCCAGCTGCAGCGCGCGCATGCGATCACCGACGCGAAGCGTCGGATAGAGCCAGAGGGGAGGCACGAGCAGCGCGATCAGACCGAAGCGCCAGTCGTACCAGAACATCATGCACAGGGCCATGCTGAGCTGGGTCACGTTGATCATGAACTGGGTGAAGGTCCCCGTCACCGCCTGCTGCACGGCGTTCACGTCCGCGGTAACACGGGCGAGGATCTCTCCCGTCCGGGTCTGGGTATAGAAGCGCACGGGCAGGCGTTGCAGATGCTCGTGAAGAGAAGCGCGCAGGCGAACGGTGAGATCCTGCCCGACGATCTGGTTGAGGTACCCTCGCAGCAGCCCGAGCAGCTCCGAGGAGAGATACATCGCGATCATCCCCATGAAGAGCAGGTTGATGCGCCACAGGCTCACCTGACTCCGATCGAGTCCGTTGGCGACCTGCTCCGCCAGGTTCGTCCCTTCCGTCACGACCTGACGGGTGAACTCGACCGGCGCCAGACCCAGGGCGGACGTCACCAGGACCAGCAGGGCGATCGCGAATATGCGGCCCAGAAAGGGGCGGAAGAGTCCGCCCGCGCGCCTCACCACGCGCCACGTATCGCGGCGGTCGAAGCTCTCGGGAACTTCGCGCAGCCGGGTACGCGCCCGTCCCGCCTCCCTCCCAGCGGGACGACTGCTAGCGGTCATCTCGGGTCGTCAAGAGCTTAGCCAGACGATACCACCTGCTACGCCCCACTCCCAGGCTCGTTCTTCCGGTGTGCGTCTACTTCGCGAGCGGGTCGCGCGGCAGACCCAGTATTCGCTCCCCGATCTGGTTCCTCGATATCTCCGAGGTCCCTCCCCCGATGGTGAGACAGTGATTGAAGAGAAACCTCTCGACGAGCTCCGGGGCGTCGCCGTCGGCCACGGCTCCCTCGAGCTGAAGGAGACTCATACAGAAGTCCGCAACCCGTTGCTGGTGCTCGGCGCCGAAGAGCTTGATCACGTTGCCCTCGGCGGCGGGCTCGGCACCGACGACGGCCCGTGCGACCCGACGCTGGTTGAGCAGACGAATCGCCAGATTCTCCGCGACGAGCCTCCCGAGCTGGCGGGAAACCCCGAGGTCATTCGGCGCGTACTTCGCCATCACCGGGAGCGGGTCCAGTCCCATGAAAGTACCGGCGCCGATTCCCACGCGCTCGTTCCCGAGCGTGCTGCGCGCCACGGTCCAGCCCCCGTTCACAGGTCCCACGACGTCCTCGTCGGGCACGAAGACATCGTCGAGGAACACCTCGTTGAACATGGACTGACCGGTGATCTCCCGCAGAGGACGAACGTCCACTCCCTCCGCCCGCATGTCGATCACCATCGTGGTGATCCCCATGTGCTTCGATGCGTCGGGATCGGTTCGCACGGTGGTAAAGCCGCGGTCCGAGTGCTGTGCCCCGCTGGTCCAGATCTTCTGTCCGGTCACGCGCCACCCCCCCTCGACCTTGATCGCTCGGGTCTGAATGGAGGCGGCGTCGGATCCGGCCCCGGGCTCGCTGAAGAGCTGACAGAAGCGGAGCTTGCCCTCCAGGCTCGGCCGCACCCACCGCTCCACCTGCTCGGGAGTGGCATGCTGGGTGAGCGTGAGCTCGACCCATCCCCCACTCCCGCGGTTGATGCCGGCGAACTCCTGGTCGATCACCAGCTGCTCGACGGGGCCCGCCTCGCGTCCAAAGGGCTTGGGCCAGTGGGGCACCATGTAGCCCGATTCGATGAGCGCGCCGCGCTTCTGGTCGTCGGGGAGTTTCTGGTACTCGTCGAGGAACGCCCGGACCTCCGCGCGGAACTCCTCGGCCTCGGGGGGAAGATCGAGGGCGGGTACGCGCTTGACGCCCGCGGCGGCGAGACGTGTCACGTCCTCTTCTGCCCGCTCCACGGGTCCGAACACCGCCACCAGAGCGGCCGCACGTCGCAGGTAGAGATGCGCGTCGTGCTCCCAGGTGAAGCCGATGCCGCCGTGTATCTGGATGTTGAGCTTTGCGCACTTCAGGAAGGCGGGGAGTGCCAGCGTGGTGGCGACGGCACTCGCGAGCTCGGCCTGTTGGTCGTGCAGCCCGGCACGTGCAGCGTCCCAGGCGCTGGCAGTCGCGAGCTCGGCATCGCTGATCATGTTCGCGCAGTGGTGCTTGACAGCCTGGAACGTGCCGATCACCCGCCCGAACTGTACGCGGACCTTGGCGTACTCGGACGCCATCTCCGTGCAGGCATGGGCACCGCCGGACGCCTCGACAGCGGCCAGAGTCCGGCCGAGGCGCACCGCTGCGGGCCTGGCACCGGTGAGAATACGTGCATCGGAGACTCGAACGCCCGTGCAGCGAACGCTCGCGACTCGCCGACTGGGATCGAGGCTGTTCCGCGACTCGACCCGCACGCCTTCCTGGTCGCGGTCTACGATCACGAGATCATCGCCCACCGGCAACAGGATCCGGTCGGCCAGACCCCCACCGAGGACGAAGCCGGCGGACCCCTCGACGACACCGTCTGCACCCCGCGTGAGCGAGCCGGCAAGTCCGACAGCTCCGATCGCAGAGCCATCGGCCAGCCCGGGGAGCAGCGTTCGCCGCTGGTCGTCGCTACCCACCTCGTGGATGACGGCAGAAGCGAGGACCGTCGGCAGGAACGGCCCGGGTGCGAGCGCGTACGCGAGCTCCTCCAGCACGACCGCGAGCTCCTCGAGCCCGAAGCCCTGCCCCCCGTGCTCTTCGGGGATGTGCAGCCCGAGCCAGCCGAGGGCAGCCAGATCCTTCCAGAACGCGGGCAGATTCTCCTCGGACGCATCGAGAAGAGCCCTTGTCGCGGCCCGCGCCTGATTCGCTTCGAGGAAGGAGCGCGCGACCCGCGCGAGCTCTTGATGTTCGTCCGTGATCGCGATTGCCAAGGGGGAGTTCCTCCGGTCGGTGGTTCGTCTCGAGCGGCCTGGCGCGGTGGCTGCCGCGGGTGCCCGGCCAGAGCCGAGCCGGCAGACCCAAACTACCACGAATGGCCGTCAGGCTGGCCGCGGAACGCTCGCGGACCGTGCCTCGGGACGGGAAGACCGACCGGCTCCCCTCACGTACGGAGCGCGGTGGCGAGCGACGCGACCAGATCGCCTCGCCGCCCGACAGCGACGGAGTCGAGATCCAGCCAGCTCCCCAGCGACTGCAACTCCGTCGCCAGGGCGGACGCGACGGGTTCGGGCTCGGCCTCCGGCTCGAGATGTGCGGCCAATACGCGCAGACGGCGTTCCGACCGGTCCGCCTCGAGATCGACGCGGGCCACCAGGCGATCACCGAGCAGGAACGGGAGCACGTAGTAGCCCCATCTCCGTTCGGCCAGCGGCACCAAGATCTCTACCCGATGCTCGAACCCGAAGAGCCGCCGGGCGCGCGCCGGATACCAGACCACGGGATCGAACGGCGAGAGCAGGGCGGAGGCGCCGATCCGACGCGGCAACGTCGCCTGCGGGTGAAGATACGCCGGCTCCTGCCAGCCCTCGATTCGGACCTCTCGAAGCTCACCCGCCGCGACCAGTGTGGCGAGGAGCGGGCGTACCGCCCCGACCGGGACGCGGTAGTAGTCCGCGAGGTCCTTCGCGTTTGCGACACCCTGTGCGCGCGCGGCCAGGAGCAGAAGTCGCCGCTGTGCCTCTTTCGCTCCCACTGCACGGCCCGAGCACTCGGGCGTGAGCACGCGCTCTGTGAGATCGAACACGCGCGCGGAGTCGCGTCGCTCGCTTATGGCGAGGTTCCCCCGAGAAAAGTGCCACTCCAGGGCTTCCCGAGCGACCGTCCAACCGCGTCTGCTGCGGGCCGCAGCGTGCGTGCCCTTCGGGCCGGGCAGATCTTCGGGGGCGAGCGGCCCCCGCTCGCGCACCTGCTCGAGAACCCAGTCGAAGTACTGCGGATAGCGCTGCATGAGCTTGGCGAGTCGGCCATCCGCGCTGTGCCCGCGCATGCGATGGCGCAGAAGCGGCCAGGTCTCCGCCGGCAAGATGGATGCCTCGTGCGCCCACTGCTCCACGAACTCGCGCTGCACGTAGACCAGATCATCCAGGCGCGACCTCGCATAGGGACCGAGCCGCGAGAAGAGCACGAGGTAGTGCGCGGGTGACACTACATTCGTGTAGTCGACCTGCAACAGGCCGAGCTGGCGGAGCGTGCGGCGCAGGTGACGCGCATCAACCCGACCGCACGGACGTGGACGATCGAAGCCCTGCGCGGCCAGCGCGATGCGACGCGCCTCGCCGAGCGTGAGAGTTTCTCGCGAGATCCGCTCCGCCATCGCTCCGCGGGAGTCCCGCATCGCTCCGAGCCTGGCTCGTTGGCGCACGTTTGAAGCCATGTCCGTCTCATCGGACGGAGGAGCGATCTGACTGAACGACGTCCGCGCATGAAGGGCAGGACGGACAAGCGGTCCTCGTGGCTAGCGCTCGAACGAACGGATGCGCGCGCAGGCGTCATCCAGGACGTCGTCTTCCTTGGCGAAGCACACGCGCAGGAAGCGCTCTCCGTCGGAGCCGTGGTAAAAGGCGGTGCCGGGAACAGCAGCCACGCCGCAGCGTTCGAGGAGCTCCATCGCGGCGGACCGCGCACTCGTGTAGCCGAGTGCGCCGGCATCCGCGAGTACGTAGTAGGCGCCGTGTGGCACGAGCGGGGCGAAACCCGCCTCCTCGAGTGCGGCACACAGACGATCGCGCTTCGCTTGAAAGGCGCGAGCAAGCTCGCGATACCAGGCGGGGGAGAGCACCTCGACACCATGGGCAACCGCGCTCTGCGCCGGACGGTTGGCGCAGATGAAGTAAAGATCGTTCGCGAGCAGGATCCGGCGAGCGAGCGACTCGTGCGCCACTGCGTAGGCGATACGCCAGCCGGTGACGGCGAAGGTTTTTGAAAAGCCCATCAAGCTCACGGTGCGAGGCCAGAGTTCGCCCACCGTCCCTGGCGAGATATGGTGGGCACCGTCGTAGGTGAAGTACTCGTAGATCTCATCGGTGATCACCAACAGGTCGCGCTCGTGGGCTATTCGCGCGATGGCCTCGAGCTCCTCGCGCTCATACATCTTCCCGCTCGGATTCGACGGTGTGCACACGACGATCGCGCGCGTTCGGTCGTCGACCACTTCACACAGGCGCTCTTCCGTGACTCCTGCGTGGGGAGGATCGAGGGTCAAGAGCTGCGGCTCCAGACCGAGCGTGCGCGCAATGTTCCGGTGATAGGCGTAGTACGGCTCGAACAGCACGATGCCGTCACCCGGGTTCAGGAGCGCAGCCAGCGTACAGAAGTAGGCTCCCGTGACTCCCGCCGTCACGACGATCTCGGTCTCCGGATCGGCGGCGATCTGGTTGTCGCGCTGCAGCTTGTGGGCGATGGCTCGGCGCAGCTCCGGGATGCCCGAGGCCTTCGAGTACGTATTCGTCGGCTCGCGCAGCGCTCGTTCGGCGGCTTCGCGCACGGGCTCGGGGACCGGAAGATCGCAGATTCCCTGAGCCAGGTTCAGACCTCCGACGCGCTCGCATTCCAGGGTCATGCGGCGGATCTCCGACTGGACCAAGCCGTCGAAACAGTGTGCCTCGAACGTTCGCATCTCGCTCTTCGGAATCGCGCCGCGATCGTACCGAGCGGAGAGCGCCCAGAGCAAATCTGCGGGCGGGTATGGGATCCGCTAGGCTCTCGGGTACCCCTCGCCGTCTGCGTAACCCGTAGCGGGTGAGAGGAGGCTCCGAGCCGATGGACTTCATCCAGAACACCGTCCTGTGGTTCGGGCGCATCTTCCCGGGGGCTTTCGCCCGCCAGCTGGCGGATCCCTCGGGACTCTTCGCGGGACCGATCGGAACGCTACTCGACCGAACCGACCTCGACATGAAGGCGGCGGCCATCGAGCTGCTGGATCTGTACCCGAGTGACCACGTGCTCGAGATCGGCATCGC
>JAUXJB010000189.1 GCA_030624945.1 Deltaproteobacteria bacterium
AAGTCGAGCACGCCGGCATCCCCTTCACGCCGGCAGAGCTCGAGGACTACAAGCGAACGCGCGAATAGCCCGGGCAGTTCTCCATGGCCAGACGAACCGACAACTTGTTCTTCCTCCTGATCGGGCTTCTGGTCCTCCTGCTGCTTGCGCCCGTCGTCTCGACGCGCTTCGAGAACATCATCAGCCTGGCGTACACGGGAACGCTCATGATCGGCGTTTGGAGTCTCGCCAGGAACCGCTGGGCCTATATCGGGGGTTGGGCCCTGGCCCTGTTGAGCCTCGCGCTCGGCGGTGCACAGCTCAGCTTCGATTCGCCCTGGCCTTACATGCTGAGCAGGATCGTGGCTTTCGCCTTCTGCCTGCTGAGTATCCTCATCGTCCTGCGCGAGGTCCTGTACGGCGAGGTTGTCGACGCCAATCGGATCGCGGGCGCGGTGTGCGTCTATCTACTCCTGGGACTGAACTGGGCCTTCGTGTACTCGTTCCTGTACGCACTCGACCCCACCTCGTTCGTCGGCCTGCCCTCCCAGGCGGACGACCTCTTCTTGAACCTGATCTACTACAGCTTTGTCACGCTGACGACGCTGGGCTACGGGGACATCTCTCCGGGGACGCACGTCGCCCGTGCCCTGGCCTATCTCCAGGCGGTCTCGGGCGTGCTGTACATCGCCATCCTCGTCGCCAGCTTGGTGGGTTCGTTCGCCCGCGGCGCCAACACGCGAACGGACGTGCGCTGAGAGCGGGTCGAGCTTCGGGGCGAATCCCTACGTGCCCGGATCGAGCGTTCGCAGGGATCGTGCGATGGTCTCCGCCAGCTCGTCGAGCAGTGCGGTCTGCGTAGCGACCAGGGCCGTGTAGCCGTCGCCCACCTGGGGCCTCTCCCGGCTGAAGCTCCGGGTTTCGATCACCGCGCCGTCGGAGATATCGCGCAACGACCAGCGGACGGTCAGCCGCGACGCCCCGTCCAGGGTGCCGTGAAACTCCTCGACGCTGATATCGACCCGGTAGCGCCACGAGTCGGCACTGGGCCCTGTGGCGAGCGCGCTGTCCAGCCGCGAGGAGATCTGCTCGTGCAGGTAGTACCAGATGCCCTCGTCGAGCGGCTCGGCCCACAGGTGGAATCGCGCCTCCCGAATCCGGTGCTCATCGACCTGGACCATGATCCCCGTGCGATCCAGGTAGGGGGCAACCAGTACGCGCCCCATGCCGATCGCGGCACCGGGAGCGGCTGCCGCAGGTTCCTCGGTCACCTCTGAACGCAGCAGGTAGTAGGCGCGCTCGGGCGGGGTGCTCGCGCAAGCGGCGAGAAACAGGCTGAGTGCGAGGCCAATTCTGGTCATGGCTGCCCCCGGGGTATGGGATCGGGCTCGATCGGTCTCGAGAAGATCAGTGAGTTCGGCTGCTCGCCCACGGTACGCAACGTCCGCTCCGCGGTCTGGAGCGTGCGGTTCAGCTCCGTCACCGTGCGGGTGAGCCGATTGTAGGGTGGCGAGTCCGGCGAGATCGTCTCGAGGCCGGTCTTCAGCTCGTCCAGCGCGGCGGTGAGCGAGCCGGGGAGTTGCTGGAAATCGTCGCTGCCGATGACGAGGCGCAGGTCGACGAGCATTCCGTTGAGCTGGTGAACGGTCGCGTCGAGCGGCAGGTCGTTCAGCTTGGCCAGGAGCTGGGAGACCTGGCGCTCGATCCGCTGAAAGCCACCGGATACGGTCGGCAGCGTGGGGTAGCCCGCGAAGGTGCCCATCTCGCCCACTCCCTCCTCCGGGTGGTAATCCATGGAGATGTAGAGGCTCCCCGTGAGCAGGTTGCCCGACTCCAAGCTCGCCCACGCTCCGGCGGCCACGCCCCTCTCGATGACCCCCTTCAACCGTGAAACCGCCTCGGCGGTATCGCCGAGCATCAGCCGGCCCGGCTGGAGGCTGATGAGGACCGGGATCGGGTTGCGCTCACCGCCCGAGGAGCTCACCTGCGCGAGCTCGTCGAGCAGAATGCGGCGAACCGAGCCGACTCGGACGCCGCGGTACTCCACCGGGGCGCCAGGGAGCAGACCGCGAACCGACTGAGCGAACGAGACCACGTACTCCTGGGAGTACTCGTAGGTCCCCTCGGTCGTGCTCTCGTAGTTATCGTAAAGCGCGAACTCCACGCCGTTCTCCACCGGCCCGAGCGGCGTTCTGCCCTCGGGGACATCGAAGGCAACGCCCCCGGCGAGCAGCGTCTGGAGGGATCCGACGTCGAGCCGCATACCTTCGGCCGAGGCGCGGACCGAGATGCCGCTCGCGTTCCAGAAGCGCGTCGCCTCGTTCACGAGTCGGTCGTAGGGGGCCTCGATGAACACGCTGTACCGCACCTGTTCCGCGCCCGGATCGAGGACCGAGCCCTCCACCCTTCCGACGGCGTAGCCGTGGTAGAGCACCGGGTTGCCGACGCCCACGGAGCCGGCGCGCTTGCTGACAAGGACGAGTCGCAGACCCGGCGTGTCCACTGCCGTTACCGGAAGATCATCGAGACCCACGAAATCGCGGCGATCGCTCGGCGCGCCCGAGCCGGGCTCCAGCTCGATGTACGCGCCCGACATGACTGTCGCCAGTCCGGAGATGCCGGTCGCGCCGATACGGGGCCGGACGACCCAGAAGCGTGTGCCGTCCCGCAGGAGCGCGGTCGCCTCGCGCTCGAGGCTGGCCACCACGCTGACGCTCTCGAGATCCTCGTTGAGCGTGACCAACTCGACGATCCCGACCTCGACGCTGCGGGCCTTGAGCTTGGTCTTGCCGGCCTCGATCCCCTGCGCCGTCGAGAACACGACCGTGATCTCGGGACCTTCGCTCGTGAAGGCATAGATCACCATCCAGATGCCGAGCAGCAGCGCCACGATCGGCACCAGCCAGATGGCGGGAATGCGCCGGGCGCGAGAGATTGTGGCTTCAGTCATCTCTACCTCCCAGACGATCCCAGATGAGCCGGGGATCGAAGCTCTCGGCCGCGAGCATCGAGAGCATCACGACGCCGGCGAACGCCAGCCCTGCGGCGCCCGGACGAATGCTCAGCACACCGCCGAGCTGTATCAGAGCCACCAGGATCGCCACCACGAAGACGTCCACCATCGACCAGCGTCCCACGAACTCCGTCACGCGATAGAGGACCGCGTGCTCCTGCGGCCGCGTAACCTCGCCGCGGCTCGCGGCCCAGCAGAGCACGGCCAGGCTCAGCATCTTGCCCAGAGGAACGAGCACGCTCGCGATGAAGATCACGGACGCCACGGGATACGACCCGTGCTTCCAGAGCAACACCACACCGCCCAGTATGGTGCTGTCGATCGCGCGACCGAGCTGATCCGTGGTCATGATGGGGAGCACGTTCGCCGGCACATAGAGGATGGCTGCGGTGATCAGCAGCGCCACCGTCCGCGGCAGACTGTCGGTCAGCCGCAGATGAAGGGCGGCTCCGCAGCGAGGACAGCGGTGAAGCGTGGCCGAGGCGAGCTTGCAGCACGTGTGGCAACTCGCCAGTCCCTGCGCGGCGGCCGTTCCACTCGGATAGCCCATCATCCGCCCGTCACCTGCTCGATCGTGTCCCACAGGTACACGCGGTCCAGACTCGAGAGCGCTGCCGTGAAGCAAACGCTGAAGGCCGCGTACGACCAGAACGAAATACCCAGCACGATGTCGGCCAGCGACGCGAGCTTGACCAGGCTCACGATGACCCCGATCACGAACACCTCCGCCATGCTCCAGGGCGCCAGGGCGAAGAGGAGCCTGCCGGTCCCCACCAGCCAGGTCGCCTTCCAGCCGCGAACCAGCGGCGTCAAGAGCGCGAGCACCGCCCCCAGCATCACGGCCGGCACGACCAGGATGAAGCCCAGGACCAGCAGCGCGAGCAGCTCCATGCCGTTGCGATACAGCTCGAGCGCACTCTGGGGCAGGGTCATGACGTTCTCGAGACCCGCCGCCTTCATGGACAGGAACGGGAA
>JAUXJB010000069.1 GCA_030624945.1 Deltaproteobacteria bacterium
ACGCGCATCCCCTCCAGCACCCCGGATCCCGGGTCGAGGTGCGCGTAGGTCGCGATGGTGCGATCCTCGTGCAGGATCAGGACGGCGTTCGCCTTGCTCAGAAACTCGTCGGTGATACCGGCCTTGTTGTGGCCGTCCGTCACGCGGATGACGAGGCCGGCACGGGCGGCCAGGATCGGCGTACCGACGGGCACGGCGAAGTCGAAGGCGTAGCGATGGGCGCCCTTGTGGCTGAACCAGCCGTTGTTGCCCTGGGAGACCTCGCGCTCCTGATCGCCTCCGAAGGGCATGCGGTAGAGGAAGCTGTCGTGGTGGCGGGCCCGGGCGTCCCCGATCACCCAGGACCAGTTGTAGCGAAAGCTCCAGCGCGCGTAGGGATTCGCGACGACGAACTGCGCGACGCGCGCGTAGCCTTGCGGCGGGACCACGTGCGCGGGCGGGAGCGTCGGATAGGGGGTGAGATTCGCCAGGCTCGCGAAGCGGATGTTGACCGTGACGGGAGCCGCCGAGCGGTTGATGCTGTCGAAGGCGACCGTGTTGCCGTCCTGGGTGGGCTGGAGGCAGACCTCTCCCAGGCAGCGAGTATCGAGCTCGCGGCCCAGTCCGATCGCGGGAAGACCCAGAGCACCCGCAGAGATCAGCAGGATCCAGACCGCGTAGCGCATCTCCGGCCACCTCCGCCCCAAGAGGGACGGACTGGGATATCGGCGCACAGGGCCGACTTCTGTATCGGAATCGGGAATGGCCGGGAGGGACTCGCCAGGGTCGCGGGTGGGATCGGACGTAGCGAGATCGGGCTTCCGAGCCGATAGTACCTTGGGGCGTCGTAACCGGGTTTTTTCCGCCCCGTATGGTCTTAGCGATGGGAGTTCGACCTGTGAGAAACCCTGCCGGTCTCTTCGTCCCCCTCGTCCTCGCAACCCTCTGCGCGGCCGCAACCGCGCTGGCCGCCCCCGCAGTCCCCGAGACGGCCTTCGCCGAGGGCATCATCCGGGATGGGGACCCCAAGGTCGAGGTGCGCCTGCTGGTGGACCGGGAGGCGGTTTACGCGGGGGTGAGCGCGCGCGTGGGCGTGCTCTTCAGCCTCCAGCCCGGCTGGCACGTCTACTGGCGCAACCCGGGACAGTCGGGTCTGGCGACCCTCGTCGAGTGGGACATCGACGGAGCGGAGCCCGGATCGCTCGCCTGGCCCGCTCCAGAGGTCTTTGCCGAATCGGACGGGTTCCTGACGACCTACGGCTATTCCCGGGAGGTCCTGCTGTTCACGACGGTCCGCTTCGCCGACGACCTGGGGGACGAGGTCGAGGTCGCGGTCGATGTGGACTATCTCGCCTGCGAGATCCAATGCGTTCCGGGCCGCGCCGAGCTGGGTCTGACGCTCGCGGTCCGAGAGGCCGACGTGCCGGCCTCCGACGAGATCCTCGAGCTCTTCGACACCTACGAGGCTCGCGTGCCGCAAAACGCCGAGGAGCTGGGCTTCCAGGTCGAGGGCCTCTATTCCCAGACCGCCATCCGCCCCGGCGATGAATTCGATGGCGCGATCGCGCTGATCGCACCCGAGGGGGTCCGGATGCGGCCACACTCCGGCCCGGGGGCTTTCGTCCCGGACCAGATCCCCTCGTTGGAGCTCGGCGTGAGCGGAAGCGTCCCGCACCCGCTGGATCCGCGCGGCATGCTGGTCCAGTTCACCGGACGCGCGGGCGAGCGCGATCCCGGGGAGGACCAGCGGCTCACGGGCTTGGTGGCCCTACGAGGTCGGACCTCCCCCGAGAGCTGGGTGGAGATCGACGTGGCGATCCCGCGCGCCGCCAGTGGGGCCGAGATCGGGCGGATCGAGAATCCGTGGCTGGCTCCCGCCCCGCCCAAGGGCCCGAGCGTGCCCATCTGGCGAGCCGTACTGTTCGCGCTGCTGGGGGGCCTGATCCTCAACCTGATGCCCTGCGTGCTGCCCGTGCTTGCGATCAAGGTCGTGGGGCTCACGGAGTTCGCACACCTGAGCCGGCGCGAGCTCTTCGGTCACGGCCTCGCCTACACCTCTGGCATCTTGTTCACCATGCTCGCCCTGGCGGCGAGCGTGGTGGGACTGCGCCTGGCGGGAACGCAGGTCGGCTGGGGCTTCCAGTTCCAGGAGCCGCTGTTCGTCGCTGCCATCAGCACGGTGCTGCTGCTCTTTGCGCTGAACTTGTTCGGCGTGTTCGAGATCCTGGTCAACAGCGGCGCCTTGACCCGCATCGAGGAGCAGGCGACCGGAAAGCGTCGCAGCTTCTTCGAGGGACTGCTGGCGGTGGTCGTGGCGACACCCTGCTCCGCTCCTTTCCTGGGCACCGCCATCGGCTTCGCGTTTGCCAGCTCGACGCCGGTGATCATAGGCATCTTTCTCGCCATCGGGCTCGGGCTCGCCTCTCCCTACTTGCTCGTCACCATGGTTCCCGCCTGGGCGCGTTGGATCCCGCGGGCCGGCGGCTGGATGCTCCACCTGCGCGCGGCCCTGGGCTTCGCGTTGCTCGGGAGCGTGGTCTGGCTCCTCTGGCTCGAAGGGCGCTACGGCGGTGTGGACGGCATGGTGGGGCTGCTCGTCTTCCTGCTCGTGGTCGGGTTCGCGGCCTGGGTCTTCGGTGCTCTCCAGCGAGCTGCCAGCACCCGGACGCTGGCGGCGATCGTGGTGCTGGGCGCGCTGGTCCTGCTCGCCGGGGGGATCACGTTGCCCATCGGCGGCGACGGGGAGGACACATCGGTTTCCGAGGCGATCGCGTGGCAGGAGTACGATCCCGGCGAGATCGCCGCCTCGGTCCGCGGCGGGCGGGTGGTCTTCGTGGACTTCACGGCGGACTGGTGCATCACGTGCAAGCTGAACGAACGGGTCGTGCTGTCGAACGAGCGGGTCATCGCCGAGCTCGAGCGCCTGAACGTCGTCTCCTTCAAGGCCGATTGGACGCGCCGAGACTCGGGCATCCAGGCCGAGCTGGCCCGCCGCGGACGAGCGGGGGTCCCCATGTACCTGGTATTCCGCCCAGGGGTCCCGGATGACCCTGCCGTGCTCCCCGAGCTGCTGACGGTGGACGGCTTCATCCAGGCCCTGCGCTCTGCGTCGGAGAGCCGCTACGTGAGTTCCCCCGACGTTCGCGATCCGGCGACGGCAGCGTCGGATGGGCTCGGAAGCCGCCTTTAGCGCGCTCTCTCGCCAAACTAAAGCGCGCCCGGCTCTCGACGAAGTGTAAAGCAGCCTTCCGTCGGAGCACGAATGCGCCCCAGCCTCCTGCAAGAGCTCGCGAAAGCAGATCAGCTGCCCTCGCCGCCCGCCGTCGCACTGCGCATCGTCGAGCTCAACCGGGATGATCAGGTCGACATTCGGGAGCTGACCGAGGCCCTGAGCCAGGATCCCGCGCTCGTGGCCAAGCTGCTCCGGACCGCGAATTCGAGCTTGTTCGGGCTGCCTCGCGAGATCTCGAACATACGCCAAGCTGTGTTGATACTGGGGCTGCGCAGCGTCAACCTGCTCGCCCTCTCCTTCTCGGTCTTGTCGACCGTCATGCGAGGTGCGGACTCGACCTTCGACTACCGGTACTTCTGGACGCGAACGATCGCCACGGCGGCGGGCATGCGGCTGCTCGCCGAGCGCATGCTGCCGACCCTGGTGGACGAGGCGTTTCTCGTCGGGATGCTGGGCGGGTTCGGCCAGCTCGTGCTCGCCGAGTGCGTACCCGAGCGCTACCGACCCGTTCTCGAGCTGTGGAGGAATTCGGGCTATCCGCTCCACAAGATCGAACGCGACGAGTTCGGCAGCACCAACGCCGAGCTGGCGGCGGACCTGCTGACGTCGTGGAATCTGCCCGCTCGCATCTGCAACACCATCCGCCATCACGTCGAGCCCGACGGCGAGACCTCGCAAAACCCGGGGGAGCACCGGCTCGCCGAGCTGCTCCACTTCTGCTCCATCTGCGGCGACCTGCTGTCCGGGGGCGAGGTCGTATCCGGCGCCGCCGAGATCGAGCGGGTAGGTGCGCAGTATCTGGAGTTCGATCGCGCGGACTGCTGCGACGTGCTCCTGAGGATTCAGGAGAGCCTCCCGAACCTGGCCCTGGGACTGGAGCTCCGGACGTCGGACCCGGAGAGCCTGGCGGCGATCTCCTCACAGGCCACCCGCCTCCTGGTCCGGGAGAGCCTCGCCTTGAACGAGCAGGTTCGCGCGGTCACCTCCCAGCTGCGGGAGCTCGAAGAGAGAAGCGACCTCGAGCTGCGGGCGATCTCCGACCCGCTCACGGGACTCCGCAATCGGGGCTTCTTCGACGAGACGCTGGAGGTCGAGTTCGAGCGTGCCCGGAAGAACGGCCAGCCGCTGGGGCTTCTGCTGCTCGACCTGGATCACTTCAAGAGCGTAAATGACGAGCACGGCCACCAGGCCGGAGACGAGATGCTGAAGCAGATCGCGCACGCGATCCAGGAGACAGCCGAAGAAGGCGAAGAGGCCTGCCGCTACGGAGGCGAGGAATTTGCGCTGATCTGCCCCGGCGCAACGCCCGAAGAGCTCGAGGCCCGGATGGAGAAGCTGCGGGAGCGGATCTTCGCCATCGAGATCTCGGCGCACGGCGAGACCGTGCGCCGCTCGGTCTCGATCGGAGCTTGCGCCTGCTGGAACGCCAAAGCGGTGACCAATCCTGCCGCCGTGGTCGCAGCCGCGGACCGGGCCCTGTACCGCGCCAAGGCGGGCGGCCGCAACTGCGGCCGTCTCGTGACGCTGGGCTGAGTAATTGCGGCGGTCCCGCCGTCGAAACACTCGTAGACGACCGGCATCCGACTAGGGGGCGGAACGCCGCGCCCCTTGACCAGAGAGGAGTCACGCCCATGCTCATCCGGGTTCGCCGCCCCGGCGACATCGATCCGCGCGAGATCACGGACGAGGGTCTGTATCTGCGACGGCGCGAATTTCTCCGATCGGCCGCACTCGCCGGGGGCGCCGCGGCCTTCGCCGCCGCGGGCGCGCCCACAGCGAGCCGTGCGGCTCGTCTCGCGCCGGGAGACCTCGCGGCTCTCACTGGGCTCGTGCCGAGCCCCTTCAGCACCGACGAGTCACCGAACAGCTTCGAGGACGTGACCTCGTACAACAACTTCTACGAGTTCGGCACCGACAAGGAAGATCCCGCCCGTCACGCCCACACGCTCGTGACCGACCCCTGGTCGGTCAGCATCCGGGGCGAGGTGGAGAGGCCGGGTGAGATCGCTCTCGAGGATCTGCTGAAGCCTCACGCGCTCGAGGAGCGCGTGTATCGACTCCGTTGTGTCGAAGCCTGGTCGATGGTCATCCCGTGGGTCGGTATCCCATTGGGCGACATCCTGCGCCGCTTCGAGCCGACGTCACACGCGAAGTACGTCGCTTTTCGGACGCTCTACAAGCCCAGCCAGATGCGCGGTCAGAGGCGCCGCGTCCTGGACTGGCCTTATCGGGAAGGCCTGCGAATCGATGAGGCCATGAACCCCCTGACCATCCTGGCCGTGGGCCTCTACGGGCGCGTGCTCCCCAGCCAGAACGGCGCCCCCCTGCGCCTGATCGTGCCCTGGAAGTACGGCTTCAAGAGCATCAAGTCGATCGTGAGTATCGAGCTCACTCGGCGCCGTCCGGCCACGAGCTGGAACGTCTCTGCTCCGCGCGAGTACGGGTTCTACGCGAACGTCAATCCCGAGGTGGACCATCCGCGCTGGAGCCAGAAGAGAGAACGCCGCATCGGCGAGTTTCGCCGCCGCCCGACGCTGCCCTTCAACGGCTACGCCGAGTCCGTTGCCGACCTCTACGCCGGCATGAACCTGCGCAAGAACTTCTGAGAGCGGTCGTGGCCCGTAGGAAGAGCTGGTGGCGCGGTACTGGCCTCCGGATCGCGGTCTTCGTCGTCGGGGTTGCACCCGCCGGGCTTCTGCTCCTGGACGGACTCCGGGGGAGTCTGGGCGCCAATCCCATCGAGACCCTGCAGCACACGACGGGGGACTGGAGCCTGCGCTTCGTGCTCGCCGCCCTCGCCGTCACGCCGCTGCGGCGCCTCTTCGGCTGGGGCTTCCTCGCGCCCCACCGGCGCACGCTGGGGTTGTTCGCCTTCTTCTACGTCTGCCTGCACCTGGGGACCTATGTCGGTCTCGATCTCTTCTTCGACTGGTCTGTCATCGCAGAAGACATCTTCAAGCGCCCCTACATCACGGCGGGCTTCACGGGCTTTCTCTGCATGTTGCCACTGGCGATCACGTCGACACGGGGCTGGCAGCGCCGGCTCGGTCGGCGCTGGGTGCAGCTGCACCGGCTCGCGTACGTGGCGGGCATCGCGGGGAGCGTGCACTACCTCTGGCTGACGAAGGCCGATCTCCTGTCGCCGCTCGTGTACACGGTCATCCTGGCGACCCTGCTCGGGACCCGCCTCTGGTTCCGCTACGCGCGGCGCACCACCCGGCCTGCCCGCTCGCTCTCGTAAGGACCGGAACGCTCAGCCGCGATCGCCCCTCAGCTTGATCGCCGCGACGGCGCCGTCCCGCCACTGCTCCTCGAACTCGTCGGCGGGGATGGGGCGGCTGAACAGGTACCCCTGCATGCGCGTGCACCCCAGCGCGGCCAGGAACTCCATCTCCTCCTCCGTCTCCACACCTTCCGCAATCGTGGCGAGCCCGAGCTCGGCCGCAACGGCGACGATCGTTCGCGTGATGGCTGCACGCGTCGAGCTCTTGTGGATATCGCGCACGAACGATTGATCGATCTTGAGCGTGTGAGCCGGGAGCGTGCCGAGCACGCTCAGCGACGAGTAGCCAGTTCCAAAGTCATCGATCGAGATCGTCACGCCGAGATCCTCGCAGGCCTTGAGCGTATCGAGGGCCTTCGCGAGCTGCTCCATGATCGTGTTCTCTGTGATCTCCAGATCGAGATGTCCGGCCTCCAGACCGGTCGCCCGCAGGACCTGCCTGACCGTGTCGGCCAGCCGCCCCGTGGTGAGCTGACGGAAGGAGACATTGACCGACATGGGGAAGCCCCCCAGGCCCTGGCTCTCCCAGCGCTTCTTCTGGGAGCAGGCCTCGCGGATCACCCAGTCCCCCAGGGGACGGATCAGGCCCGACGCCTCCGCGATCGGGATGAAATCCCCGGGCGGGACGATCCCGAGCTCGGGGTGAAACCAGCGGATGAGGGCTTCCACGCCGACCAGATTGCCCTTCCGCGCGTCCACCTGAGGCTGGTAATAGAGCACGAACTGGCCGCGTTCGAGTGCATCGCGCATGTGGTACTCGAGCTGCATGCGCTCCCGAGCGTTCTGGTTCTCGTCCGGAACGTAGTAGAGAAAGCTCGCGCGCCCCTGGTCCTTCACCGAGCGCATGGCCGCCTCGGCGCGGCCGATCAGGGCCTCGGACGAGTCGCCGTGATCGGGGTAGACGGAGATGCCGACACTCGGAGTCATGAAGACCTCTTGGCCCGACAGCTCGTGCGGTCGCGAGAGGACACCCACGATCTTGGCCGCCACGACGGCGGCATCTTCGCGGCGGTTCAGGTTGACGAGCAGGATCATGAATTCGTCGCCGCCCAGACGCGCCACCATGTCGGAGCTGCGCACGCTCTGACGGAGTCGGCGCGAAACGGCCTGCAGAAGCTGATCTCCGAGAGCGTGGCCGAGCACGTCGTTGACCTGCTTGAAGTTGTCGAGATCGAGGCAGATGACCGCCAGCGTCTGCGGGTGGCGCTGCGCCTGCGCGATCGACTTGCGCACGTACTCGTCGAACATCTGGAGCGTTGGCAGGCCGGTCAGCGGATCGTGGGTCGCCA
>JAUXJB010000289.1 GCA_030624945.1 Deltaproteobacteria bacterium
ACTTTCGGCTGAACGTGGTGCCGATCCGGGTGGCCCCCCTGCGCGAGCGCGCGGGCGACATCCCCATGCTGGTGCACCACTTCGTAGAACGCTTCTCACGCGAGCTCTCCGTCCCAGAGCGCTGGCCCACCGAGGCCACGATCGCTCTGCTCGAGAGTTTCGCGTGGCCGGGAAACGTGCGAGAGCTCGAGAATGTCATCAAGCGAGCGCTCCTATTCGCCTCCGGCGAGGTCATCACGCCGGGCGACATCACGAGCGCGACGGCGCCATCCCGAGCCGACGCGGGGAGCTGGACAGAGGCCGCGCGTCGCGACTACGCGCGACTGCTCGAAACGGACCAGGACGCGGGAGAGCGGGGGCACTACTGGAACTTCGTCGAGCGGCTCGAGCGCTCGATCATCGGCGAAGCCCTGCATCGTTCGGGCGGCAATCAGATCCAGGCGGCCGGTCTGCTCGGCATCAACCGCAACACCTTGCGCAAGAAGATCTCGGAACTCGGGATCGAGATCTCGTGAAGTCCGCCGATCTCGCGCGGCTGCGGGGGATCTACCCGCTGGCGGACGACGACCCGCGCTGGCGACACGACGCGCGCGCAGTCGTCGAGGCCGCGCTGGCGGGGGGCGCAACCGCTCTCCAGCTGCGCCTCAAGCGAACTTCGGACCGCGATGCACTCGCCCTGGCGCGCTGGGCCAGCGAGCGCGCTCACAAGGCGGGTGCACTGCTGTTCGTAAACGATCGCTTCGACCTGGCGGACCTGGCCGGGGCAGACGGCGTACACCTCGGACAGGACGACGTCCCCCCCGAGCGCATCCCCGCGGAGCTGCGCGAGCGGCTCC
This sequence comes from Deltaproteobacteria bacterium, assembly GCA_030624945.1. Lineage (GTDB taxonomy): Bacteria > Myxococcota_A > UBA9160 > SZUA-336 > SZUA-336 > JAUXJB01. Next base: position 837 of record JAUXJB010000289.1, read on the forward strand.
TGATCGGTCTCTCCACACACACGCTGGAGCAGGTGCGGAAGAGCCGGAGCCGCCCGGCCGACTACATCGGCTTCGGGCCGGTCTTCGGGACGGCGTCAAAGGAGAGCGAGTGGAGCCCGCGCGGCACGGCCCTGCTCGCCGAAGCGGTGGCAGCGGCGGGCAGACCGGTGGTCGCGATCGGCGGGATCGGCCTGGCCAACGCCGGCGAGGTGTCCCGCGCGGGCGCCTGCGCGGCGGCTGTCATCTCGGCGATCGCGGAAGCGGAGAATCCCACGGAAGCGACGCGCGCGCTCGCAGCGAAGCTGCTGTGATTGCTTTCGTCGGCATCGCCGTGCTGCTCGGGCTCGCCACCGCGGGGTCGACGAACTGGCGCAAGATCCGCTGGGGGCCCATCGGCATCGCACTCCTGCTCCAGTTCCTGCTCGCGGGGCTGGTGCTGCGCACGAGCGGGGGCGAGGCCTTCTTCCGCGTGGTGAACGCAGGGGCGGCCGAGTTCATCACGGCCGCCGATGTCGGTATCGACTTCCTGTTCGGTACGTGGCCGGACCGCGTGATGGGCCCGGACGGCGAGCCCGTACAGCTCCCTTACGTGTTCGCGATCCGCGTGCTGCCCATCGTGATCTTCATGGCCAGCATCTTCTCCGTGCTCTATCACTTCGGGATCCTGCAGCGCTTGGTCGACTGGCTCGCCCGCGGGCTGCGGCGCGCCATGCGGATCAGCGGCGCCGAGTCGCTGGGGACGATCGCGAACGTGTTCCTGGGCATGACCGAGGCGCCGCTCATGATCCGTCCCTACATCGCGTCGCTGACCCGGAGCGAGCTCTTCTGCGTCATGACCGCGGGGCTGGCCACGGTCGCGGGCTCGGTCCTGGTCGCGTACATGGGCCTCCTGGGGGCGGACTATGCCGGCCACCTGATCGCAGCGAGCTTCATGTCCGCCCCGGCGGCCGTCGCGATGGCCAAGATCATGATCCCCGAAGAGGAGGTCCCGAAGTCACTGGGCGGGGCACACCTGGAGATCAGGCGCGACACCGTGAACGCCATCGACGCCGCGGCCAGCGGGGCGGCCGAGGG
>JAUXJB010000052.1 GCA_030624945.1 Deltaproteobacteria bacterium
CCGAACACGGTGTACTCGCCGTCGAGGGAGGCGGCGCGGTCGACGCAGATGAAGAACTGGCTGCCGGCGGAGTTGGGGTCTTGCGACCGGGCCATCGACAGGGTGCCGCGCAGATGGGGCGCGTCGCTGAACTCCGCGTCGATCTCGTAGCCGGGGCCGCCCGTTCCCCAGGTGTGGGTCTCGTCTCCCTTGGTGTTGGGATCCCCGCCCTGGATCATGAAGCCGGGGATGACGCGGTGGAACTTCGTGCCGTCGTAGAATCCCTCGCGCGCCAGCTTCTTGAAGTTGTCGACGTGGTTGGGAGCCCGGCTGGGGTAGAACTCGAGGGTGATCGTGCCGAGGTCCTTCACCTCGATCACGGCGATCTCCCCGTTCACTCTCGCCGAGCCATCTGCTTGCGCTGCCACGTCGGGTCTCCTCTCCTCCGTTGTCTCGCTGCACGCCGCCAGCAAGAGAGCCAGCGCGGCGAGCGACCCTAGCACAGGTTTCCAGGACATCGCTTCCTCCGCTCTACGGGGCCGCCATACTACCGCACGATCGCCACGACCTCGTTCTCGAGGTCGATGGTGCTCTGCGCCACGCGGGCCAGATCGTCGAGCGTGACGGACTCGATGTCGCTCTCGTACTCGAGGTGGTGCGTCGCTCCCAGGCCGTACAGCTCGTCGAGCGAGAGCATGGCCGCCTGCGTCCCGAAGCGCTGGAGGGACACGGCCCGCGTCCCGATCAGGTAGTTGCGGGCGCGCTCGAGCTCTTCCGGCTCGATCGGGCCGTCCCGGAGGGCGCGCAGCTCGTTGTGCAGGCCGTCGAGGGACTCCTGAAGCTTGTCCGGGGCACTCGCGATGTAGACGCCGAAGGTGCCCGGATCGACGCCCTCGATCGAGAACGCGGTCACGCTGTAGGCGAGGCTCTGGCGGTCGCGCAGCTCCAGGAAGAGTCGCCCGCCCTGACCCGAGAGGATCTGGGTCAACACGTCGAGGGCGGGCAGGTCCGGATCCGAGATGCTGCGCCCGGCGAAGCCCACGATGATGTGGACCTGGGCCTTGTTCTTCTCCAGCGAGATCTGGCGCGGCCCATCGGGCGCGGCTGGACTCGCGCGCGGCGGCAGGCGCACCTGATCGGGACCGTTCCAGGCGCCGAGCTGGAGCGAGATGGCGTCGATGATCTGCTCGGGCTCGACGTCTCCCACCACCGCGAGCACCGCGTTGGAGGGGTGGGCATAGGTCCGGTAGTAGCTCTTCAGCGACTCGCTCTGGATCTTCTCGATCGTCTCGGCGGTTCCGATGGTCGGGAAGCGGTAGGGGTGCCCGCGGAACATGCTCTCCTGGAAGATCTCGAAGGCCTTGGCGGTCAGGTTGTCCTCCCGGCGCCGGAGCGCGGCCAGTCGCTCGACGCGCAGCTTCTCGACCTCGCTCTCGTCGAAGGCGGGGTGAAGGACGACGTCCGCAAACAGCTCCAGGCCCTTGTCGAGCGAGTCGAGCAGGAACTCCCCTGCCACCCCGAAGCTGTTGCGCCCCGAAAACCCCGACAGGCCGCCGGCGATGTCCTCCGTCTCTGCGGCGATCTGAGCCGCGCTGCGCTGCTCGGTGCCGCGATCCAGCATGTCCGCCAGAAACGAGGTGATCCCCTGGGTCGTCTCGCTCTCCGCCAGCAGTCCGCCCAAAAAGGATATCCGCAGCGAGACCAGGGGGACGACCGGGTTCGGTTTGACGATGACGCGCAGTCCGTTGGCCAGCGTGTATCGCCAGATTCCGGAGCTCACCTCCTCGCCCTCGGTCGCGGCGACGCGCTCGCCAGAGCCGGCCGTCAACGCCTCGAGGAGCTGAGTCTCGTCGAGATCGGCGCGCTCGTCTTTCGCCAGCGCGGCCACGACGCTCACCCGCGAGGGGTCGAGATACTCCTCGGCGACCCGCCGCAGGTCCTCGCGCGTCGCCTGCCGGATGGCCTCGAGATAGCGCTCCTCCTGCTCGATTCCGCCCGCGAGGGCCTCGAAGTACCCGAGCTTGCGCGCCTGACCCTGCATGGTCTCCTTCTCGTGGACCTCGGAGGAGAGCATGTTGGTGCGGGCGCGTTCCAGCTCGGTCTGGGAGGGGCCGAACTCGCGCAGGCGGCGGATCTCCAGTCCGATCGCCGTCACGGTGTCTTCGATTCGCTCCGCGTCGAGCGCCGCGTCGATCATGAACAGCCCCGGATCGAGCGGTGTGTAGGAGCTCGCGTCGATCGAGTGGACGAGCTGCTGGCGGTCCTTCACGTTGCGATACAGCCGCGAGCTGTCTCCACCCCCGAGCACCATCGACAGCAGGTCGATGTACGGCGTGTCCTCCGCGCGGAAGGCCGTGATCGGGTACGCCAGGCCGATCAGGTTCTGCTCGAACTCCGTCCGGAGAACCTGCGCGCGTGGATTCGTCTGCGCGCTCTCGGGCGTGCGCGGGTGGCCCAGGTCGCTGTTCGGCACGGCTTCGGCGAACGAGTCGCGGATCTGCGCCAGCACCTCATCGGAATCGAAATCGCCCACGGCGATGAAGGTCATGTTGTTGGGCACGTACCAGCGGTGAAAGAAGTCCAGCAAGGCCTCGCGTGTGAAGCTCTTGACGCTCTCCGCGGTGCCGATGACGGGGAGTCGGTAGGGATGGCTGGCGTACGCCGTCTCGAAGACGCCCCGCGAGAGCACTCGACCGGGGGAGTCCAGGCTGCGGTTGATCTCTTCGAGCACCACCTCTTCCTCGCGCGCGAGCTCGACCGGGTCGAATGTCGAGTGCTGAACGGCATCGGACAGGACATCGATGCCCACGGCCGCGTCCCGGCTCGCCATGGTGATGTGGTAGACGGTCATGTCGTAGGAGGTGAAAGCGTTGATGTTGCCCCCGGCGGCCTCGACCGTCGCGGCGATCTCTCCGACCGCCCGCTTCTCGGTGCCCTTGAAGAGCATGTGCTCGAAGACGTGCGCCATTCCGGCCTCGTCCTCTCGTTCGTCCGCGCTCCCGACCCGCACCCATACATTTAAGGCAACGACCGGGGCAGCGTGGTCTTCGACCAGGATGACTTTGAGACCGTTGTCGAGCGTCGTGCGCACTAGGCCCTCCTTGCTGATCGGACCGGTGGAACTCTCGGGAGCTTGGCCGCAAGCGCCGATCAGCGCGGCAAAAAGCGCTACTCCCAGATGGCGAAGCATGATCTTCCTTCGGGACTGGCGTCCGCGAATGTCGCAGAAAGTCAAACTAGGATAGGTGGTGTGAGCGCGGCGACAAGCAGAGACGATCTCGGCGTGTACGTACACATCCCGTTCTGTGAACGGGTCTGTCCGTACTGCGACTTTGCGGTCCTGGGTGTAGGGCGGCTCGAACCCGAGCGGGAGCGGCGCTACGTGGAGCTGCTGCTGCGCGAGCTGGACCTGCTCTGGCAGAAGCACGGGCCGGATCTCGCGGATCGGCCACTCGCGACGATCTACCTGGGCGGCGGCACGCCCGGGCTGTTGCAGCCCGGCTCGGTGGAAAGGTTGCTGCGCTCCCTGGAGGCGCGTCTGGGCGGTCCGGCTCGGGAGGTCACCCTCGAGCTGAACCCCGGCACCCTGGAGAGCGGGCGGGCGGCGGGGTTTCGGGCGGCCGGCGTGACGCGTCTCTCGATCGGCCTGCAGTCCCTCCACGACCGCACCCTCCGGCGCCTGGGCCGGGCGCAGAAGGCGGCCGAGGCCCTGCGCGGCCTCGAGAGCTGCCTGGCGGTGGGCTTCGACTCTCTCTCGGTGGACCTGATCTTTGGCGCGCCCGAGCAGACCGAGGCCGAGCTCTTCGGGGACCTCGAGCGCGTGATCGAGCTGGGCGTTCCGCACGTCTCCGCGTACGCGCTCACGATCGAGCCGGGTACGCCCTTCGCGAGGGCTCGCGAGCGCGGCCTGCTCCGCCTGCCGGATGAGGAGACCGAGCTCCGCATGAGCCTGGGTCTGCGAGCCCGCCTGGCCGAGGCCGGCTACGAGCAATACGAGATCTCGAGCTTCGCCCGGCCCGGGCACCGCTCCCGCCACAACCAGCGCTACTGGGCCTGCAGGGACGTGCTGGGCCTGGGCGTCTCCGCGGCCAGCCTCGTGGCCGATCTGCGCTTCCAGAACACCCGCGACCTCGCCGAATGGGAGACGGCCGTGGCGGAGGGCCGCTCGCCCGTGGGGGAGTCCCGGCCGGTCTCGGCGCGGGAGGCGCGGCAGGACTTCGTGGGCCTCGGCTTTCGCTGTCTGGACGGGATTCGCCGCAGCGACTTCCAGCGGCGATTTGGCGCCCCGCTCGAGGTCTTCTTCGCTGCCGAGCTGCGCGAGCTGCGGGAGCTCGACCTGGTGGCGGACCGCGAGGACTCGCTCCGCCTCACGGAGCGCGGGATCCGCTTTGCCGACGAGGTCTTCCAGCGCTTTGTCGGGCGTTGAAGCCCATAGGGGACAGGGCTAGGCTTCGCAGACCCTCGGAGGGGACGCGAATGGGCGAACGAGTCCGAGCCTTGGCAGATCTTCCCGCGCGAACGCGAGAGGTACTCCTGTGCGTGATCGGGGAGTACATCGCCACCGGTCAGGCCGTGGCCTCGCGGTCGGCGCTTCGCCTGGCCGACCTCGGTGTCTCCGCGGCGACCATTCGCGCCACCATGAACGAGCTGATGGATGCCGGGCTGCTGGCGCAGGTGCACGCATCGGCCGGCCGCACCCCGACGGACGCGGCCTTCCGTCTGTGGGTGGACTTTCTGCTCGGAACCCCCGGTGAGGTGAGGCGGGTCGGCAGGGGTGTCGAGGCGAGGCTGGGCGAGCCGGAGGGCGACCTCGACGAGTACCTGCGGCGAGCAGCGGATCTCCTGTCGCAGGCCACCGGCCAGGTCGGCTTCTTCGTCGGGCTCGAGTTCGAGCGGCAGCGGCTCCAGCGGGTCCACTTCGTGCGCGTGTCCAGCGAGCGCGTGATGGCACTGCTGGTCTCGGATGGCGGGGCCGTGCGGAGCCGCCTGATCGAGGAAGCGGAGAGCGACCAGCGGGCCCTCGATCGGATCTCGACCCGCGTGTCCGAGGTCGTTGCGGGCCACTCCCTCGAGGAGGCGCGCCAGAGGCTGGCGGACGAGATTCACACGGAGCGTCTCCGCAGTGACGCCCTGTGGCGCGCATCTCTCGTGCTGTGTGCAGAGGGCCTCGTGTCCGATGACGACGAGGAGCTCTACATCGCCGACCGCAGTGCACTCCTGAGGCAGCCGGAATTCTCCGATGTGGAGCAGCTTCGCCATCTGCTGGCCGCGCTGGAGGAGAAGGAGCGCATGCTGCGTCTGCTGAACAAGATCATGCGCGCCGACGGCCTGCAGGTGGTGATCGGACGGGAGCTCGAGGACCCGGGTGTGCAGCTCTGTGCCGTTGTGACCGCCGGCCTCGGCGGCTCGCCCCCGATCGGCGGGCTCGGAGTGATCGGCCCCGTCCGCATGCGCTACGATCGCGTGATTCCGCTGGTTCGCCGCGTTTCCGAGAGGGTTGGCGAGGCGCTCGTCTGATTTCGGTCTTCTGACGGTCTTCTGAGGTAGGCAACGTGTCGGACTCCAAGGGCCCCAAGGTGACGCTCCCCGAAGAGCTCGTTGCGGAGCTCGAGGAATCGACCGACGAGGCTGTCGAGATCGAGGTCGAGGTCGCAGCGGGCGAGGCCGAGGCCCCGGAGGCCGCCGAGGGGGCGGGGGACGACCCCGCGGCCATGCTCGAGGCGCTCAACGAGAAGTATCTGCGGCTCGCAGCGGAGTTCGAGAACTTCAAGCGGCGCAGCCTGAAAGAGCGACAGAATCTGCACAACTACGCGAACGAGAATCTGATCAAGGAGCTGCTGCCCGTGGTCGATAATCTGGAGCGAGCGGTCGGCCACGCTCGACAGGAGGATGGCGGCGACGCAAAGAGCCTTTTGGAAGGCATCGAGCTCACCTATCGGTCCCTCATGCAAGCTCTCGACAAGCTGGGCGTTCTGGGGATCGAGCCCGAGGGAGAGCAATTCGATCCCAAGATCCACGAAGCGATTCGACACGTACCCAACGAGGAGTACGGGTCCGGGATCGTCACCGAGGTCTTCCAGAAGGGGTACCTGCTCAAGGATCGTCTGATTCGCGCGGCTCTCGTCGCGGTCTCGAGCGGGTCCGAGGAGGCTTCGGAGTAGTCGCCGCTTCCGACGCAAGGCCGGCCGCCAGTCTGCAGGGAGGCCATGGGCAAGGTCGTCGGAATCGATCTCGGAACCACGAACAGCTGCGTCGCGACGCTGGAGCGCGGCGAGCCCGTGGTGATCGCCAACAGCGAGGGCAGTCGCACGACGCCCTCGATCGTGGCCTTCAACGACTCCGACGAGACCCTGGTCGGTCAGATCGCCAAGCGTCAGGCCGTCACGAATCCCAAGCACACCGTATTTGCCGTCAAGCGCCTGATCGGTCGCCGTTTCGAGGAGGAGGACGTCGCGACCTTCCGGGGAGTTGCGCCCTTCGAGATCTGCGAGGCAGACAACGGCGATGCCTGGGTCAAGCTTCAGGGCAAGCCGCGCAGCCCCGAGGAGATCTCGTCGTTGGTCCTGGCGCGCATGCGCGAGACCGCGCAGGACTATCTGGGCGAAGAGGTCACCGAGGCGGTGATCACCGTCCCGGCCTACTTCAACGATGCCCAGCGACAGGCGACGAAGGACGCGGGACGCATCGCCGGTCTGAACGTGCTCCGGATCATCAACGAGCCGACCGCCGCCGCACTCGCCTACGGCATCAACCAGGACTCGAGCCAGACCATCGCCGTCTTCGATCTCGGGGGAGGGACCTTCGACGTCTCCGTCATGCGCCTGGGCGACGGCGTCTTCGAAGTGCTGTCGACGCACGGCGATACCATGCTGGGAGGCGAGGACTACGACGAGCTGCTCGTGAGCCACCTGGTCGAGTGCTTCAAGGCAGAGACGGGCATCAACCTGCGCGAGGACGCGATGGCCATCCAGCGTCTGAAGGAAGCCGCCGAGCGAGCCAAGCAGGAGCTGTCCTCGTCCGAGGAGACCGACCTCAATCTGCCCTTCATCGCGGCCGACGACGCGGGTCCCAAGCACCTGACCGAGACGCTCTCTCGCGAGGAGCTCGAGAGCCTCGTGCGGCCGCTGGTCGAGCGCCTGGTGGATCCCTGCGAGCAAGCGCTCCGGGACGCGAATCTGAACGCGGACGAGATCGATCGCGTGATCCTGGTCGGGGGCATGACGCGCATGCCGTGCGTGCAGGCCAAGGTCGAGGAGATCTTCGGCCGGGAGCCGCACCGTGGCGTCAACCCGGACGAGATCGTGGCCGTCGGGGCCGCCGTGCAGGCCGGCGTGATTCGGGGCGACGCCGAGAACGTGCTGCTTCTCGACGTGACGCCGCTGTCCCTGGGTGTCGAGACCCAGGGGGGCGTCATGACGAAGATCATCGGGCGCAACACGACGATCCCGACGCGCAAGAGCGAGGTCTTCTCGACGACCGAGGACAATCAGAACCTCGTGCGGGTACAAGTCCTCCAGGGCGAACGCGAGATGGCGGAACACAACCAGACGCTGGCCTGCTTCGAGCTCGTCGGCATCCCTCCGGCACCACGCGGCGTGCCGCAGATCGAGGTCTCCTTCGATATCAATGCGGACGGGATTCTCAACGTCTCCGCCAAGGATCTGGGTACCGGACAGGAGCAGCAGGTCCGGGTCACGGCATCGGGCGGGCTGAGTCAGGAACAGGTGGATGACCTCGTCACGGAGGCCGAGTCCTTTGCCGATGAGGACGCCGAGCGGAAGGGCGAGGCCGAGCTGCGCAACACCGGCGCAGGTCTCGTCTACTCCGTCACGCAGACCCTCGAAGGGTACGGGACCCAGCTCGCCGACACCGAGCGCCAGGAGGTCGAGGAGAGCCTGGAGCAGGCCCGCGCGGCGCTGGAGGGAAAGAACGTCGAGGAGATTCGCGACGCCGTCGAAGATCTCCAGCAGCTGGCCTACAAGATGACCGAGGTCATCTACGAGCGCGCCCGCATGGGCGGGGACTCGGACGAGGAGCTCATAGAGTAGCTGCGGCGCGGTTTGCTAGCCTACCCGGACCGTGAAGCGGGACTACTACGAGGTTCTGGGCGTCGACCGCACTGCCGACGCCGACACGCTCAAGCGCGCTTACCGCAAGCTGGCGCACGAGCACCACCCTGACAAGAATCCCGACGACCCGGCGGCGGAGGAGCGCTTCAAGGAAGCTTCGGAGGCCTACGCCGTGCTCTCCGATGCGGAGAAGCGCGCCTCTTACAATCGCTTCGGGCACGGTGCCTTCGGAGGCCAGGGCGCGGACCCCTTCGAGGGCTTCGATCCGCTTTCGAGCTTCGGCGATCTGTTCAACGAGTTCTTTGGCGGCGACATGTTCGGACGCGGGCGCGGCGGCCCTCGCAGGGGACGGCGCGGGGCCGACCTGCGCTACGACCTCGCCATCGACTTCGCGATGGCGGCGTCGGGCGGCAACGTGTCGATTCGGGTGCCCAAGCACCAGACCTGCGAGACGTGCGGCGGTCAGGGAGGCGAACGCGAGACCTGTCCTCGCTGTGGCGGCCCCGGCCAGGTCGCCATGCAGCCGGGGTTCTTTCGGATCAGTCGTACCTGCGATCGCTGCGGAGGGCAGGGCCAGAGCCTGAGGCGCGCCTGCGCCGACTGCCGTGGACACGGGCGCGTCGAGACGGTCCAGAGCCTGAGCGTTCGGATCCCGGCGGGCGTGGACACGGGGATCCGGCTCCGTCTCTCGGGTGAGGGAGAGGCCGGCTACGACGGGGGGCCTCCCGGCGACCTGTTCGTGGTGCTGATCGTGAAGGACCACCCCCTTTTCCGGCGGGACGGCCCCGACCTGCTCTGCGAGGTTCCGCTGTCGATCTCGCAGGCCAGCCTGGGCTGCGACATCGAGGTGCCTACCCTCGAGGGCAAGGA
>JAUXJB010000238.1 GCA_030624945.1 Deltaproteobacteria bacterium
CGGCATTCGTCGGTGCCCGACCGTATCACCAGGCCTACGAGCGCGGGGTGAAGCTCGTCGGCGCCACCGCGCACTACGCGACGGCCGATCTCGATGACGGGCCGATCATCGCTCAGGACGTCGTGCCCTGCTCGCACCGCGACACCGTAGCCGATCTCGTGCGGAAGGGACGGGACGTAGAGCGCATGGTGCTCGCGTCGGCCGTCCGCTGTCACCTCGAGGATCGGATCATCGCTCACGGCCGACGCACGGTGGTGTTCTAAACCGAAAAAGGGGAGGAAGCCCGGGCCTCCTCCCCTCTCTCGATAGATCGGGCGATCTACATCATCCCTTCCATGCCACCCATACCACCCATGCCACCCATGTCTCCCATACCGGGAGCGCCGCCCATCGGCGCGGGCTTCTGGGGCTTCTCCGTCACCGCGGACTCCGTGGTGAGCAGGAGGCCGGCCACGCTGGCCGCGTTCTGCAGGGCGATGCGAACGACCTTGGTCGGATCAATGATCCCGTCCTTCATCAGATCGGTGTACTCCTCGCTGGCCGCGTTGAGCCCGAAGTCGCCGCTCTTCTCGCGCACCCGGCTGAGCACCACGGCGCCCTCCAGGCCCGCGTTCGCGGCGATCTGGCGCAACGGAACGTTGAGCGCGTGGCGCAGGATGTCCGCGCCGAGCGCCTCATCGCCCTCGAGCGCGAGCTCGTCGAGCGCTTTCTCGGAGCGGACCAGCGCCACGCCGCCGCCCGTGACGATGCCCTCTTCCACGGCCGCACGCGTGGCGTTGAGCGCGTCCTCGACCCGTGCCTTCTTCTCCTTGAGCTCGGACTCGGTCGCCGCACCGACCTGGATGACGGCCACGCCCCCGGCCAGCTTCGCCAGCCGCTCCTGGAGCTTCTCGCGATCGTAGTCGGAGCTGGTGTCCTCGATCTGCAGACGCAGCTGGTTACAGCGCCCCTCGATCTCCGACTTCTTCCCCGCGCTACTGATGATGGTCGTGTTGTCGCGATCGAGCACGACGCGACCCGCCCGGCCGAGATCCTGCAACGTCACGTTCTCGAGCTTGATCCCGAGGTCCTCGCTGATGCACTTCCCGCCCGTGAGGATCGCGATGTCATCCAGCATCGCCTTGCGGCGATCGCCGAACCCGGGTGCCTTGGCGGCGGCGACGTTGAGCGTGCCGCGAATCTTGTTCACGACCAGGGTCGCCAGGGCCTCGCCCTCGATCTCCTCCGCGATGATGACCAGGGCCTTTCCGGAGCGAGCAACGGCCTCGAGCAGCGGGACCAGGTCGCGCATGTTCGAGATCTTCTTCTCGTGGATCAGGATGTACGGGTCCTCGAAAACGGCCTCCATTCGCTCGGGATCGGTCACGAAGTAAGGCGAGAGGAAGCCGCGATCGAACTGCATGCCCTCGACCACCTCGAGCGTGGTATCGATGCTCTTGGCCTCCTCGACCGTGATCACGCCTTCCCTGCCGACCTTCTCCATGGCGTCGGCGATCATCTCGCCGATGGCCACGTCGCCGTTCGAGGAGACGGTGCCCACCTGGGCGATTTCCTCCTTGCCGCGAACCCGGCGGGAGTTCTTGGCGAGGCGCTCGATGACGGCCGCCACGCCCTTCTCGATCCCGCGCTTGAGCTCCATGGGGTTGGCACCGGCAGCCACGAGCTTCAGACCGGCGCCGAAGATGGCCTGGGCCAGGACCGTCGCAGTAGTCGTGCCGTCACCCGCGACGTCCGAGGTCTTCGAAGCGACCTCCTTGACCATCTGGGCGCCGAGGTTCTGGAACCTGTCCTTCAGGTCGATGGCCTTGGCCACCGTGACACCATCCTTGGTGGAGGTCGGGGCGCCCCAGCTCTTCTCGATCAGCACGTTGCGGCCGCGTGGGCCCATCGTGACCTTGACCGCGTCGGTGAGCTCGTCCACGCCGATCTTGAGCTGCCTGCGGGCGTCCTCGTCGAATCGAATTTCCTTGGCTGCCATGGGACTACTCCAATACCGCGAGGACGTCGTCCTCGGAGATGATCAGGAATTCCTCCCCGTCCAGGGTGGCCTCACTTCCTGCGTACTTGGAGAACAGGACGCGGTCCCCGGCGCTGACGTCGAGAGCGATCAGGTTGCCCTTGTCGTCCCGCTTGCCCGGTCCCGCGGCGATGATCTTGCCCTGGGATGGCTTCTCCTTGGCCGTGTCGGGGATGATGATCCCCCCAGAGGTCTTCTCTTCCTCATCGAGGCGCTGCACGATGAGACGATTGTGAAGCGGCCGAATCTTTGCAGGCATTCCGGCGGGGCCCTCCATGCTCGGGTTGAAACGATTGGGCGCCCGGACGGAGTGGTCGCCGGGCGCGTGGTGCCGCATCCTAAAGCCACCGCGTCTGGTGTCAAGTCCCGACGGGTGCCACCGATCCGGAGGACAGTGAAACTGGCTGGCAAGATGCTCGGGAAGGCCCTGCTGGCACTGGTGCTCGCAGCACCCCTCGCCGCCCGGGGCGCGGAGTTCGAGCTCTACCGGCCGAGCCACCGGAGCGCGGAAGAGCTGGCAGCTCTGGTCGACCCCGTGCTGGGGGCCGAGGGGCGGGCCGTGGCCGACTCCGGGACCGGCGTCCTGCTCCTGACGGGGGAGGCGGACGGGCTCGCACGCGCCCGGACGCTCCTCCGGAAGCTCGACGTCCCGCTGACCCGCTACCTGGTGGAGTCGCGGATCGAGAGCCGGGAAGCCCTGCGCCTGCGCGGCTACACGCTCGAATCCGAGCTCGATCTCGGTCCCCTGCGGATCGCGAGACTCGCAGAGCCCGAACCCGCACGGCCCGTCGCCCAGGGCCGCGTCCACTTCTGGGAGCTAACATCGCGGGACGAGCGCCGTTCCGAGCACTCCCTCCAGGTGCTGGAAGGCCGCACCGCCGAGCTCTGGACCGGCTCCCTCATCCCGATCCGGGTCCGGAACTTCGATCTCCCGACCCGAGAAGAGCGCGTCCTGGAGACGGAGCCGCTCCTGTCCCTCCAGACTGGCTTCCAGCTGCGCCCCCGGAGCCTGGGAAAAG
>JAUXJB010000139.1 GCA_030624945.1 Deltaproteobacteria bacterium
CATCGACGCCGTCCTTGTCCATCTCGCCCAGGCGCTGCTTGCCGTCGCCGGCCCCCACGAGCCCGTCCTTGTAGCTGAGTCCCGAGGGCTTCAGGTTCTCAAAGCCGCGGCCGGCCGAGAAGTTGAGCCCCAGCGGAACGGGTTGGTCGTTGCCGGGCATGAGCCAGCCCTCCCCGCCGGTGGGGAGCTCCACCACCCTGGGGACGTACTGCTGGAAGGCCTTGTCGACGTACGGGCCCCACATGTAGGGCGGGACCTCCAGATGGGAATCGGTCGAGACGATCTCGTAATCGCGCATCGCTCCTCTCCGTTGCCAGTAAACCTCGGAGAGAGAGTACTCTCAATGCGAGCTGCCGGTCGAGCGATATCGAATCGGAGGCCGGGTCTCAGGCGTACCAGCGCATCACGGCCTCGAGGTTCTCCGCCACGCGTTCGCAGAGCTGCTTGAAGCTGTCCTCATCGAGGCCCAGCCGACCGATCACGGCGACGTGATCATCGAGTGTCGGTACCGAGTCGTCGCCGAGCCCCGCGCCCACGATCTTGGCTGTGAGGTCCGAGAGGTGCACCACCCAGCAGATCGAGTTGTCTGCCAGGTCGAGCCGCTCCGGGTCGTGGTGGTAGGTGATTCCGGAGACGATTGGCTCGGGCAGCCGCCAGTGCCGGGCGATCAATCCTCCGAGCTCTCCGTGGTGGATGCCCAGGATTCCAGACTCCGCGTCGAGCTGACTCAGTCCTGCGTATTTCTCGGCGTGTTGAAGCACGTGGGAGACCTCCGGCGTCATATGCCGCAGGAGGACGAGCTTGCCGATGTCGTGCAACAGGGCGGCGGTAAAGGATTCGACGGGAAGCGTCCGCTTGGAGACGATCCTGGCGAAGTGTCCAGCGATGGCTGCCGCTACGGAGTGGCGCCAGAGGTCGCCCTCCACGACATAAGACGGGTGTGCCGCTCCGTCCAGGTGCACGCGAACCGAGGATCCGAGCGCGATCCCCAGCACGAGTCCGACGCCGAGGCGGAGTATCGCGCCCCGCACGGTGCCGATGCGACGCGCCCCGCCCACCTCGACGGAGTTGGCCACGCGGAGCAAGCGAGCGGTGAGCGCCGGATCGTAGCTCACGATTCGGACGATCTCCTCGACGTCCACCTCTTCCTGGAGCGCGACCCTCAGCAACTGCGTCGAGGTCGGTGGCAACGGCTCGAGGTTGTAACAGGCCGCTGTGAGTTCGTTGAGATCGAGCATCCGTGTTGCGGAAAGCTACCGCTCTCGGCGCGATCGACACACTGCAAGTGGAATTGTCGACGGTTGTCTCCAGTCGGCGCTTACAGGGTCGGGAAACGGCGGTCCGTGTAGCCGCAAGCGAGCTTGCGGGGTCCCGAGGTTGGTCTTGTCGACGGCCGCCGCTACCATTCCGAAGAGACGAAGGGGGTGAAACATGACTCCCGAGCAACGACAGATGACGTCCCGCCGGGTGCTGGTCGTCGAGGACGATCCGCAGGTCGGCGCGCTTCTGGCGAGAGCGGCGGCCAGCTGGGGTTTTGAGACTCTACGGGCGGAGACTCTTTCCGAGGCGCGCGAGCTCCTGCAATCGCAGCCCGCGCTCATCCTGCTCGACGTCCACCTGCCGGACGGCAGCGCCGTCGAGCTCGCGCGGCTCGCCAACCAGATGCGGCCCGCACCCGCGGTGATCGCCATTAGCGGTCAGGCGACGACGGAGGAGGCATTCGAGCTCGCGCGACTGGGCGTACACTGGTACGTCACCAAGCCCTTCGTGCTCGAGCGGCTGCGCGTGACGGTAGAGTCGGCCCTCCGGGATCCGCCGCCATTCGAGCCGCAGGTGATTCGCAGCGTGGGCGTGATACCGATCCGCGAGGTTCAGGAGCGCGTGCGACGCGCGATGATCGACCAGGCGCTGGCGTTGGCGGGCGGGAATCGTAGCGCTGCGGGGCGGCTGCTCGGCGTCTCCCGCCAGGCGGTCCAGCAGATGATCGGGGGGGAACGCTAGCTTCGCGCTCCGTCGGTTCGGCGGGGTCCGAGCGAGCGGAGATAGCGCCAGATCGCGCCGAGCTCCGAGTCGCTCATCCGCCCGGTGCGTCGCCAGGGCATGTACGCCTCGTCGAGGGCGCGCCCTTCCGGCGTGATCCCGGTTCGCAACGTGTGCACGAAGTCCCGCTCGGACCACGTGCCCAGAGGCCCGGCTCCCGTCAGATCCGGAGGCGGGGGTTCGCCCGGGATGGCCAATGGATGGAGCCCGCCCCTCAGGTCCTGGCGGTGGCAAACGCGGCAACCCGCGGTGTCGACCAGATAGCGTCCGTACCCGACGCTGATCGCGGGCTCGGGTGCGGGAGGCGGAGGGCTGGCGTCGGCCAGGGTTTCGGCGGGCACGACGTCGGGAACTCGACCGAGGAAGAATGCCAGCCGCGACAGAGGACCGACCCGGCGAGGCGGAAGCTCGCGGTCGATGGGCGGCAGGGATCGGAGATACGCGATGATCGCACCCAGGTCCCCGTCGCTGAGGTTCCGGAGGTACTGCGCCGGCATCATCACCAGGGGGCGTCCGTCACGGCCCACCCCGTAGCGGATGCTCCGGACCAGCCGTTCGTCGCTGAGCGAGCCGACACCGCCGCGTCCCCGGGTCAGGTTCGGGGCCGCCAGCCGACCGATCCACGGGTCGTCGCCCAGTAGCTGGCCGGCGAGATCCGCGCCATGACAGTTCGTGCACTGGGCCACGACGTGGACGAGGCGCTGGCCACGGACGATCGCCTCGGGGTCGGCGGGGACCTGCAGTCCCGAGGCAGGCACGCGGTAGCTGCGGCGGAGCCGCAGCTCCGTGCTGGCGTAGACGATGCAGGCCGAGAGGGCTGCGAGGCCCGCGCACACGGTGAGGATCCGGGTGACCGTGCGGCGCGGCCTCATGCGGACGTGGGCGAGGCGCTCCCCGCTCGACGTTGAAGCTGCTGGGCCTCTTGCAGGTAGACGGCCCGACGCTCGGGACGAGCGCCGAACCGGCTCTTCTCGTATTTCGCGCCGATCCCGCACAGCACGCGCCTGCAGCCGAGCTGCTCTGCCCGTCGCAGGATGTGTCGGATGCACTGTCGGTAGAGACCGTGCGAGCGCACGAAGCGGTAATCCAATCCGATGACGCGGGGCACGTACTGGCACCCGTGTCGGAAGCACGCGACGAACCCGTGGGGCGGGCGCGCTTCCGGATCGGCGCCCGCGCGCAGCGTCAGAGCGAGCACCTCCCAGCCCTTGGACTTCAGGATTCTCGGGAGGAAACCCTCCGGAAGCGGAAAGGTGTTGAGGGCAAAGCTGCGGTCCTTCACATTGCAGTAGAGCTCGTAAAGGCGTCGCAGCTGCGCGGCGGAGGGATTGCGGGCCTCGGATCCCAGAACCTCGACCTCGAAGTTCTCATCGAAAGGATGCACGTTGCGTCGCTGGAACGTGCGCGCGCGATAGCTCAGGCGCGAGAGGAAATCGTCCTGGTCCTTCCAATCGATCTCCACGTTCATCGCTTCTGCGAGCTCGATGCGCGAGAAACCCGCGTCGCAGAAGACGCGATCCAGCTCCGCATCCGCCGCCGGCAGATCGCGCAAGACGACCAGTCCGGCGCCGCAGCGCTCGCTCTCCTGCCGGAGCTCGTCCATGAGGATCTCCAGGCCCCGTCGCCAGTCGCGCGAGCGGTCGAGGTAGACGTGATCCCCCTCGCTGAGCAAGGTGCCCGCCGCGAGAACCCTCGTCGTCTGATGGTAGGGGTCCCGCAGCCGCTCTTTCTCGACGCGTGCCGAGATCTCGGCCGTGGCGAGCATGTCGTCTTTCCAGACTGTGTCGGTGAAGTAGGCGGCGACTACCGGTGCGCCGCTCGCATCGCGCACCACGTAGTAGTGGAAGTTCCAGCGGTCCTCGGGGCGCTGACCTCCGGCGAAGATGGCCTCGAGCGAGGCCAGGCCTTCCGAGTCGAAGCACACCGTTCCGATCATCAGGCGGTCCCACTCGTCCCGGTCCAGCCGTGCCACCGTGGTCTCGTGCTGACGCGTCCAGCGGGAAGCGCGGCGGGGCACACGCGTCGCGACACTCGTTCGACGCGGCGTCGGACGAAAGGCCTGCACGATCTGCTCCCGGTCGACACCTTCCTCGGCCAGCGCGCGCGGCAGCAGCTCCGCGACCAGCTCGAGCACTCGCTGCACGTCGTCCGAGGAGTGATGGCGCGTCAGCGCAAAGCGCACTCCCGAGCAATGCACGGGCACTGCGGGGAAGCCCGCCGCATTCGTGTAGACGCCTGCCGCGAATAGCCGCTCCGTCAGCTTCTGGGCGAGTGCCGGCGATCCGAGTCCGATGTAGCCCAGCGGGCCCAGGTGGTTGCTGACCAGTGGCACATCGAGCTCGGCCGCGACTCGATTGCGCAGGCAGATGCGCTCCTGCAGGTCCTGCTGTAGCTCGGGGAGCTCGCCGGAGAGGTGGATGCGGGCCGACGCCAGCGCCGCACCGAGCATCGGGGGCTGGATCGGACCGGAGTAGCGCGTGGGTCCACCGCACAACCGCACGCGGTCCCGCAGCTCCGCACTCGGAAAGATCACGGCGCCTCCCGCGGCCGCAAAGGACTTGTTGAGCGAGGCGGCGACGAAGACCCGCTCACGGGAGGGGAGTCGGCTCAGAGCCGTTCCACAGCCGCGGGGGCCGAACCAGCCGATTCCGTGTGCGTCGTCGATGTAGAGGTGAAGCTGTTCGTGCGTCTCGAGCAGCTCGAGGAGCTCCGGTATCGGCGCGAGATCGCCCAGCATGCTGTAGACCCCATCGCAGCAGTACCAGATGCGTTCGCAGCGAGGTGCCAGCTTGCGAATGCGCGACTCGAGCATGTCCATGCGGTTGTGACGAATGCGCTCGATGCGCGTTCCCTTGGAGGGCAGCTGTGACACCGCCATCTGTACGGATTCGTGGACCTGCTGGTCCAATAGCAGCGCGTCTCGCTCCCCTACCAGCACCGGCAGCGCCGTCATGTGAGCCAGCGTCGTGCTCGGTGCGAGGAGCACGGGACCTCCGAACATCTCCTCGAGCAGCGCTTCGAGCTCGCCGTAGGCGGGGGCAGAGACGTAGGTCCGCGACGAGGAGAACTGGGTTCCGTAGCGCCTCACGGCGTCGATGGTGCCCTCGATCAGACGCGGATCGAGCTCCAGCCCGAGATAGCTACAGGAGGAGAAGGAGAGGCGGCGCAC
>JAUXJB010000023.1 GCA_030624945.1 Deltaproteobacteria bacterium
CAAAGGCGGCGGCGAGAACCAGGTTCACGTAAGGCACCCAGATCCCCAGCCAGAGGGCTAGCGCCCAGGCTCGGCTGCATTGCAGGGACAACAGCGCGAGCCAGACCAGCGAGGTGAGCATGGCGCCCAAGCCCGCGCAGAACAGCAGCAGATCCAAGCGATTTGCGATCGAGGCGCCCAGGGCCACGATCAGGCCAGCGGTCGAGACCCCGAACAGGAGCAGCAGTCCGAGGTAGGTGATCTCTGGAAGGTCGCTTAGCGGGGCTGCGTCCGAACGATCCACGGCTCCTCCGGGGGCCTCGGGAGTGCGCCCCTATCCTCTGTACGGCCCCCTGAGCTCTGGCTTGAGGGTGGCCCCGGCGCGGAACAGCTCGAGCGGCGCGGTGCTCTCGAGAATCTCGTGGGGCGGACGACCGCGTACGCGAGCGACCTCGCGCAGGCCGGTGTCGATCCCCTCGACGGTCTTCTCGAGCGCCTTCGGCACGGATTCGGGGTCGGAGAGCTGCAGGCAATCGGCGACCGCGATGGAGTTCGCGACACCGAGCACGTAGCCGAGCACATCCGACGCGACCTCCGGGGAGAGCTCGGACAGGGCTTCTCCCAGCAGGCTGCCGCGCAGCTGCTTGGGCAGGTCGAAGCCCCGAACGATGTCACCGCTCAGCTCGACTTCCGCCGTTTCCTCGGCGCGGGTCGGGCTGAGCGAACGGTAGACGCGCATGGCCTGCTCCCGGTCCGGGAAGCCCAGGTCCGAAAGGCGATTCGTTCGCCACCGCAGCGCGTACTCCTCGACCTCCGCGGGCACCTCGAACAGCAAACCGTAGACCAGGCGCCAGTAAAGCGGTTGGTCCGCCTCGAATGCGCCCTGTGTGATCTCGTGCACACGATGCGGAGACACTCCGTCCGGGACGCCGAAGTAGACCACGCCGTCGGGAGTGAAGGTGCCATCCGGCGGATCGTCCTCCTTCCCCACGATTGTGACCTGCGTCTCGTTCCACAGAGCCAACAGCCAGAGCTCGAGATCCGTCGAGCGGAGGACCCTCGTGAGTGTCGGTCGCCCCGCCTCGATCAGCGCGTCGACCCATTCCCCAACTCGCTCGATGCGGAACTCCTCGCCGTCCCAGCAATCCAGATCGAAGCACGCGGTGATCTGGAGATCGGAGGCGATCTCCAGCAGCCAGCCGGCCTCGCTCAGCCCACCGGCGCGGATGGTGTGGGCGAACTCCGCTTCGGGCAGAAGCGGCACGACCTCTTCGGGGCAGTCGCAGAGCATCAAGAACTCGCTGCGCAGCTCGGCACGCAGCTCCGAGCACGCGCGTGCCTGCTCTTCCGCCGAGAGCCTGCGCAGCCTTCCGCGAGCGTCGGCGCGGTCCCGACGGCCGAGGAGCAAGAGCTCGGTGCCCGAGAGGGGCGCCGCGTCTGCAGGCGTCGACCGCTCAACCACCGAGCTGTATCGCCTCCCGGATGGCCTCCATCGAGTGATCGACGAAGAGGAACTTGAGACTATCGCGAACCTCGGCGGGAACCTCCTCGAGATCCTTCTCGTTGCGACTCGACAGAATGAGCTCCTCGATGCCCGCGCGGTGTGCCGCCAGAACCTTCTCCTTGATTCCGCCAACGGGCAGGACCTGACCGCGCAGCGTGATCTCTCCCGTCATGGCCAGACTGCCTCGCACCGGACGCCCGGTGAGCAGGCTCGTGAGCGCCACGAGAATCGTGATACCGGCCGACGGCCCGTCCTTGCGCATGCTGCCCGCCGGCACGTGGACGTGGATCCGGTTCTTCTCGAAGATCTCCTCGTCGATCAGCAGGGCTTCCGCATTGGAGCGCAGGTAGGACAGGGCGGCCTCGGCCGACTCCCGCATGACCTCGCCGAGCTGGCCCGTGAGGTGAAGTTCCGGCTTGCCCTCCATCTTCGCGGCCTCGACGAAGACGATGTCCCCGCCCGACGGCGTCCAGACGAGCCCCGTCGCCACACCGGGGCGGTCCACGCCCTCGGCGACCTCGGGCGTGAACGGCGGAGGTCCCAGCAGCTCGGGGAGATCGTCGGGCGCGATGTGTGGCGCGGGCTTGTCCTCCGCAATCTGGAGAGCGGACTTGCGAACAAGCGCGGCGATCTGACGTTCCAGATTTCGCACACCCGCCTCGCGCGTGTACCTCTCGATGATCTCCAGCAGAACCTCGTCGGAGAAGTCGACGGCGTCCTCGGACAGGCCGTGCCCGCGGAGCTGTCGCGGCACCAGGAACTCGTTTGCGATGCGCAGCTTCTCGCGGGCGGTGTAGCCCGGGAGCTCGATGATCTCCATGCGATCCAGCAGGGGTGGCGGGATGGTGTCGGTGCGGTTCGCCGTGGCGATGAACAGCACCTTCGAGAGGTCGAACGGGAGCTCGATGTAGTGGTCGCTGAACGTCGAGTTCTGCTCGGGGTCGAGCACCTCGAGCAGCGCCGAGGAAGGATCCCCGCGGTAGTCCGTCCCGACCTTGTCGATCTCGTCCAGCACGAAGACCGGATTGCGCGTGCCGACCTTCTTCAAGCTCTGAAGAATCCGTCCCGGCATGGCCCCGACGTACGTGCGGCGGTGACCTCGGATCTCGGCCTCGTCGCGCATCCCGCCGAGCGAGCTGCGCGCGAACTCCCGACCCATGGCGCGCGCGATCGACTTGCCGAGCGAGGTCTTGCCCACGCCCGGAGCCCCGACAAAGCACAGGATCGGCCCCCTCGGATCATCGACCAGGTGGCGCACCGCCAGGTACTCGAGAATCCGCTCCTTGACATTCTCCAGCCCGTAGTGGTCCTCGTCGAGAATACGGCGCGCGTGAGAGAGGTCCAGGTTGTCCTCGCTCTCCTCCTCCCACGGCAGGTCGAGGATCCACTCGACGTAGGTGCGCGCGACCGAGCGCTCGGGGGAGTGCGATGGGATCGCCGCAAGGCGATTGACCTCGCGATCGGCCACCTCGTACACCTCCCGCGGTAGGCGGGCCTGCTCGAGCAGATTCCGCAGCTCGTCGCCTTCGGGGCTTTGCTCATCGGCCTCGCCCAGCTCTTCGCGGATCTTGGCGAGCTGCTCGCGCAGGAGCTTCTTGCGCTCGGACTCGTCGAGCTCGCCGGCTGCGCGCTCCTGGAAGCTCCGCGACATCTGTGCGACACGGATCTCGCGCATCAGGTAGCGCATGAGAACCCGCAGTCGGGCCAGGACGTCCGGCTGCGCGAGGAGCCCTGCCCGGTCCTCCATCGACAGCTCGGCTCGGGCGGCGATCCAGTCCGCGAGTCGCGCCGGATCCCTGAAGCGCTCGAGCATCTCGAGTGCCTCGTCCGGAAGATCCGCGCGTAGACCGACCAGCTCCTTGCAGAGGCGCTGCACGCTGCGCCGGGCCGCCTCGGCCTCGGGTCTCTCTTCGAGCCGATCGGCGATGACCCGGACCCGCACGAGTGGCACCGACTCCCGCTCCACCAGATCCTGGATCTCGACGCGTCCGAGCCCCACCACCACCACCGAGAGCTGGGATTCGATCTCGGATACGTGCAGGATCTTGGTCACGCAGCCCACCCTGTACAGGTCCTCGAGGCCTGGATGCTCGACGTCCTCGACGCGCTGCGGAGCCACGACGAGGAGGCCTCCCTCCTTGGCCGCAGCGCGGATGGCCGCGAGAGAGGCGGGGCGCCCGACACCGAGCGGTACGGTCACCCCCGGGAAGACCACCGTGTTCCGCACGGGCAGCAGCGGGAGCTCGGAAGGGATGTCGAGTGTCTCCCCGCCTATTTCGATCGTCGATTGGGGCTCTTCACTCACAGATGCCCGCAAGACTAGGTACCAACCGGTCCGGGTCAACCCACCCGGGCCGGTCCCGAGGCGGGATCTCTCCCCGGCCGGACGTGGCGAGGGCGCCCCCTACGGAGCCGTAAGCCTCATGAAGTCGAGGGTCTTGATGCCCGGGATCCGGCGAAGCCCCCGAATCAGGGCGCGCACCAGACCCCAGCCGGGCAGCTTTCCCGCCAGGGTGACGTTCGCGTCCTCGACCGTGATCCGCAGCATGGGCCGCACCTCGGCCAGCTCGGAGTCCCCGGCGATCCTGGCCTCGATCTCCGCGAGAAGGTCGGCATCCGGCGGCGATGTCGCGGGCACGGGAGTGACCCGCAGCCGGTTGCGCACCTCCTTGACCCCGCCGACCTGCCGCGCGATCTCGGCGGCCCGGGTTCTGTGCGCGTCCGTCGGAACGCTCCCGGAGAGCGTCAACATCCCCTCCGCGCTGCGAACCTCGACGCCCATCATCCCGGGCTCGCGGTAGAAGAGCTTCTGGGCGCGCAGGGCGCCGCTGACCTCGTCGGAACCCCAGACGGGAGGACTCGCGAGCCCCTGCACGAGAGACGCCAGTATGATCAGGGAGAAAACGCGGAGTGCCGGCTTCACGCTGTCCCTTCTCCGATCCGGGCTCGCCTCGGCGCGTAGGCTAGTCGCTCGATGCCCCTCGGGTCAACCAAGGTTCCGGAATTTCGCCACAATTCGCCCACTCCCTCAGTACCTGGCGTACTCGACCAAGAGGTCGATGCGACGGCTCCAGGCACCATCCCAACACTCCAGCAGGTAACGCCCGGGGCTCGTCCCGCGGTCGATGATCTCGTAGAGGGGCCCGAGAAACAGAGACTCGTCTTGGCCGGCGCGATTGCGGTCGCCGAGTCGCTTCAGGCCCTGGGCGGACAGATCCACCAGCTCTCGGGCCACCGCCAGGATCGGCGCGTCGGGCGCGTCCGCCTTGAGTCCGCTGCGCGCGACCTCGCCGTGCAGGGCGTCCACCTGGGCGTGCGTCCACTTGCCGATTCTCTCCTCTGCGGCCGCCAGCGCATCCTCGTCGTGGAAGAGCCCCTTCCAGAACGCGGGCAAGCCGCACACGAGCTTGGGCGGAACGGCATCCGCGCCCCGCACCTCGATCACCCGCTTGAGGCGCGCTTCTGGAAACAGCGTGGTCAGGTGGATATGCCAGTCGGCGAGCGTCGCGCGTTCGGACTCGAAGCCGCCCGCCAGGAAGTCGCGAAACGTTCGCCCGCCCATGGGAATGTGGCGCTCGTCCCGTACGAGGAAGAACATCGGCACGTCGAGCGCCCATTCGACGTAGCGCACATACGCGGTTCCCTCGCCCCAGCCGTCCTCGAAGACGAAAGGCAGGAAGCCGCAACGATCGGGATCCGTATGTCGCCAGACCCATGCGCGGCGCGACTCGAAGCCGTTGGGCACGCCATCCGAGACGCTGGAATTCGCGTAGAGCGCGGTGATGATCGGCGAGGCTGCAAGCGCGAGGTGGAGCTTGCGCGCCATGTCCGCCTCCGACGCAAAGTCGAAGTTCGCCTGCACCGTGCCCGTCGCGTGCATCATGTGGATGCCTAGCTCGTCACGAGCTGCGAGGTACTCGCGCATGATCGCGTAGCGCTGGCGCGGCATCCGCGGCAGCTCGTCGATCCCCGCCAAGGGATGAATGCCCAGACCGAGCCAGATCATGCCGAAGCGCGCAGAGACGTGCTTCATCAAAGCGACGTGCTCGTTGAACTCGGCACAGGTCTCGTGCAGGGAAAACAGGGGTGCACCGGAGAGCTCGAGCTGTCCCCCGGGCTCCAAGGTAATCGTCGCACCGTCGCGTTCGAGACCCACCAGCCGGCCTTCGTCGAGCAGCGGATCGAAGCCGTGTTCATCCCGCAATACGGAGAGCAGAGCCTGGATGCCGCGGTCGCCCTCGTAGGGAACAGGTGCCAGATCCTCGGCGTAGAGCGCGATCTTCTCGTGCTCCGTACCCACACGGAACTCCTCACGGGGCGTCTCGGCTCTGCGCAGGTACTCGATGAGCTGGGAGGGATCGTCCACGGGCTGCAGCAGCTCCGGATCCACGCGAATAAGGCTCACCTACGGCCCTCGTCGTGCAGCATCGAGACCACCCGTCCCATCACCCGACACACGCCTGGCGAATGAGGCTCTCGATCCCGTCCTCCAGTGCAGACTCGACTTCCGACCCCCGCAGCGGGAGATCCAAGCAGGGAGTCTCGCTCTCTCCCTGCTTGAAGGGTCCGACCAAACGGATCTTGCCCTCGCCCTTTGCGATGGCGACACAGACCAGCTCCCAGCGACCGCGGGAGAGCGTGAACTGAAGACAGTCGACGTGTTTCTCGTCGGGGACGACCGGCGAAACCGCCAGCCGGGTGAGATGCTCGGCTCCGAGCTCGCCGGCCCGGCGCACAAATGCTTGTACCGAGGCATTTGCGAGCTCGCGAAGTCCCTCCGCGGGCTCGCGCAGATCGGCCAGCTGGCGAGGCAGGTCCGGCACTTGCCCGGCCAACTCGACCGCCAGCTGCTCGAAACGTTCACTGGACACGTACCCAGTGTAAGCGATTTCCGCTGCTATACTGCGCCCGCGGTGAGCGTGGGCAGGTCGGGAATCGCAGTGGGCGCGGGGTTCGCCGCCTCGGGTGCACTGTTGCTCATGGATCGCCACGAGCTCGCGTTCACCGGCTTTCTGCTCTCGTTCGGCGCGTTCTGCTTTCAGACGGAGATCTCGCTCAACTGGCAGATCGGTCTGGGCTCGCTGCTGGGGATCGGTTTCGGGCTCTGGCTCGGAGACGCCTCGGGCATCATGGGCACCCTGGGCGGTATCTTCATCTCGGCGCTCAAGATGCTGATCGCTCCCATGGTTCTGCTGTCGATCGTGGTCGGAATCGGGAGGATGGGAGACGCCCGCGAGCTGGGTGTGCTCGGCGCGAGGACCGTCGCGCTCTATCTCCTCACCATGCTCCTGGCAGTGATTACCGGCCTCGTCATCGTCAATCTGGTGCAGCCTGGCACAGACAGTGACCTGCTGCAATCGGACTTCTTCCGGCAAGCCGTGGGATCCTCACCGGACCCGATCGAGCAACCTCGTCCACTCGGCCAGTTTCTGCTGATCACGGTCTACGAGGTGCTCGCGAACCCATTCGCGTCGATTGCCGCGGGCAAGATCTTACCGATCGTGGTGTTTGCGATCCTCTTGGGCGTCTCCCTTCTCCAGATCGGCTCCGCGGCGCAGCCGTTGCTCGACGTACTCGGCAGCGGATACGTGGCGGTCATGAGGATCATCGGATGGGTCATCCTCATCGCACCCGTGGGCATCGCAGTGTTGCTGGGAAATCTGATCGCGACGATCGGCTTCCGCGATCTGATCGACAACTTGCTGGCCTTCGCACTCGTGGTGATCGCAGGGATCTTGGTGCATGCGGCGGTGACGCTTCCACTGGTGGCCCTGCTCGTCGCGCGAGTGTATCCGCTGGAGCTGTTTCGCGGCATCCGCGAGGCGATGGCCGTCGCGTTCACGACCAGCTCGAGCACGGCGACCCTGCCCGTCACCACGCGCTGTGTCGAAACGAATCTAGGTGTGCCCGCACGTGTATCCAGCTTCGTACTTCCGCTCGGCGCCACCGTGAACATGGACGGAACGGCCCTCTACGAGGCCATCGCGGCCGTGTTCGTGGCGGCGATCTACGGGATCGAGCTCTCGTTGGGTACGCAGCTCGTGATCGTGTTCGTGGCGATGGCGACCGCGATCGGTGCGCCGGGAATTCCCTCGGCGGGAATGGTGACGATGGTCGCGGTTCTCCAATCGGTGGGCCTACCCGTCGAAGCCGTGGCAATCCTGATCACCATCGATCGCTTCCTCGACACGTTCCGCACCATGGCCAACGTCGAGGGCGACGCCGTCGTAGCGGTCTGCGTGGCGAGAACAACAGAACCCGCGCAATCCCCCTACCCGCAAGCGGCGCGCTAGAACCCTACATCGCGGCTTCGAGAACGAGTGATGGAGAGGCCTGTCGCAGCTCTGTGAGGCGACGCTCCTTGACCTCGTCGAAGCGGCGGCGCTCCAGATCGGAAACCGGCTGTCCCTGGGGGAACTGCACCTTCAGCGGATCGACGTAGCGCCCTCCGATCCTCAGCCGATAATCGAGGTGGGGTCCCGTGGCGAGACCAGTGGATCCCACGAAACCGATCACCTGTTTCTGGTGCACGCGCTGTCGAACCTTGAGAGATTTGGCGTAACGCGACAGGTGACCGTAGTAGGACACGTAGCCGTTGTTGTGGCGAAGCTTGATCAGGCGCCCGAAGCCACCGCTCCGACCCTTGAAGATGACCTCACCGTCTGCAACGGCCCAGACGGGCGTGCCAACCGGGGCGGCGTAGTCGACACCCTCGTGAGGCCGGCGAACCTTGAGTGTCGGATGCAGGCGCGACTTCGAATAGCGCGAGCTGATCCGCGTGTAGCTCACCGGAGCGCGCAAGAAGGTCCGCTGGAGGGAGTTGCCATCCGGCGTGAAGTAGTCGGTCCGACCATTGTCGTCTTCAAACAGTACCGCGACGAAATCCCGCTTGGCTGCGCGGTATTCCGCAGCGAGAATGCGACCGTACTCCACGAACCCCTCGCGGTCGTAGTACTTCTCGAATACCATCCGGAACTCGTCCCCCGGACGGCTCTCCCTCGAGAAGTCGAGGTCCCAGACGAACAGATCCGCAAAGTCCTGAACGAGATCCGAACGCTCTCCAAGCTGGCGCATCGAGTCGGAGAGGGAGCGAGCGATCATCCCGCCCAGCTGGACCACGCGTCGTTCGAGCGGCACCTCGTTCACGGTTGCTACCATCTCGCCACCCCGGGACTCGACGCGGTAGATCGTGCGGCGCCCGCGATGGTACTCGAACGAGAGGAACTGGCCCTTCTCGTCTTGAATGAGGGAGTAGAAATCACCGGGCTGCGCCCTGCGGAAGTCGAAGAGCGGCCGGATGGAGTCCGCAATCCGGTAGATCAGGGGCGGGGACACCAGGTTTCCAAAGAGCGCACCCGACAGCGTCCCTCCGCGCGGAACTCGGCCCGTGACAACATTCAGTGTTGATCTGGAAGGCGGCCCGATCCTCGGCGCGGCTGCCACATCGGGAAGCTCTGTCGCCACGGCATTCGCAATGGGCACCCGCACCTTCGGTTCGCCGACCGCCTGCACCGACTCGACGGACGCAGGCGTTCGCGGGCTCCCGTCGAAGACCGCGTAAGAGATCAGCGCACAGACCGCGAACCAGCCGAGCGAGGTCCACTTCGGGCCACGCCGGCGGCGGCGAGGGGGAACGTGCAAGGCCCACGCGGGGATCCCGTCGTGAAGCTGCACCCTTGTCCCTCGCATCCCCTGTCCTCGTCTTTAGGCCGGCACCGAAGCCACACGCGCAGTCGAACGGGAACTATGAATGACGCATCGGGATATTTGTGGCAAGCCAAATCATTGGGCGAAGGTCCCGGAGACTCCCGAGGAACCAGCAAAACGCTGAAATCTCGCAGACTTCCGTCTCTTGGCGGCCTGGTAGCCTGACCCAAGACTTCGTCTGGGATCGACTCCTAGCCGTCCTAGCGGCCTATCGGCGCGCAGAGCGCGCCTTGCCGCACGGAGAGCGACTCTTGAGTCGCTCTCCTAGGCGTGGGCTAGGCCCGCAGCTCCTGGATGCCCCGGTGGACGAGATCGAAGAGCGGCTCGATCTGCTCGCACTCCAGACAGGAGAACGCCACGCGCACGTCGTGCTCGCCCAGCGAGATCAGCCCCACACCGTAGTTGTCGAGCAAATGCACACGCAGCTGCTCGGCATCCACACCCTTCACCCGCAGGCACATGAAGTAGCCGGAGTTGAACGGATAGACGTCCCAGCTATCGGCGTAGGTGTCGCGGGCGACAACCTCGGCAACTTTCGCGGCTCGGGCCTTCAGGATCTCGTACTTCTCCGCTCTTTCCTCGGCTATCGCGTCGTTCTCGAGGGCCGAGAGCACCAGGCTTTGCGAGAGATGGGAGCAGTTCGATATGCCGCCCCGGATCGCCCCCACGATCTTCTGCTCGAGCGCTCTCAGGATCGTGTCGGGTGCATCGCAGGAAGGAGGTCCAAACGTCAGGAACCCGCAGCGCAAACCCCAGGCGAACAGCTCCTTGGTCGCTCCGTCCAACTTGATGGCGCACACATTTCGGTGTATATTGGCCAGGAGCCCGAAGGCGGACTCCGCCATTGCATCGTCGGAGAAGACCAGGCCAAAGTAGGCGTCGTCGCAGACGACGAGCAGCCTCTTCCCGGATTCCGCCGCAGCGACGACGGCCTCGACTATGCCCTCGACCTCTCTTCGCGTGGGTGTGTAGCCCGTTGGGTTGTTGGGAAAGTTGAGCAGAAGCAAGGTCTTGTCGGGTCCGCTCCGCAGCGCTCGGGCCAGACCCACGACGTTGAAACCCGACCCCGCGTAGGCCTCGAAGGTCTCCACGACCGCACCGAGCCGGACCTCGTACGTGAGCCGGTAGTTTCCCCAGAGCTTGTCTGGGAGCAGTACGCGATCTCCCTCCTCGACGAAGAGATCCCCGACGAGGCTGAGGCCGTGGGTGATCCCGCTGGTCACGATCGGCATCCCGAAGACCCTCTGGGAGAGCGACGGATTGTCGCGGAGCAGCTTCTCGCGCCAGGCCTTGCGAAGCTCCATCTTTCCGGCGGCCGGGGCGTAGCGAACGGCATCGGCGGGCGCGATCGTGTTCAGATGCGAGACGAGCGAGTCCAGTACCATGGGCTCGGGACCCTCGGTGGCCTCGCCTATCGTGGCGTTGTACAGGTGCGCCTTCTCGTTCGCTTCCGCCGTCTGCCAGAGGATGCCCCGAGGGAAATACAGCTCCCTGCCGCGGCCTGACAGAAGTGCGTAGGTCGACGAGCTCTGGGACTCAATCTGCTCGTTGAGCTCGGATGCCAGGGGATGCATGGCGCGCCCAAAGTAGCAGCTCGCCCCCAACGCACCAGCGCAAGCGGCGCGCTAGCGCCGCGCGCCGCGAGGGCTCCAGGCCTGAGCGAAGGTGGACTGCGTAGCAGTGCGCGAAGCGAGCGCGGCCGCCCGCGCGTCAGGTACCAGAAGGAATGCACCCTTCAGAGTTTCTCGAGAATCCGCGCGCGCTCGACGTAGCTGTGGCGCTGCCAGAAGCGCAAGCCTTCCTTGTTCCCGCTCTCCACGCGCACCGCGACCCGTCCCCCGCCGCACTCGTCGATGAACTTCTGGGCTGCCTCCACCAGGGCGGAGCCCAGCCCTCCGTCCCGCTGTTCGGGAGCGACGTAGATCTCGTGGATCCACGAGGAGCCTGGCTCGCTGTCGTCCCGCACCTGCGCACCCGCAATCTCGGCGAAGACAAAGCCGACCTGGTCCCCATCCAGATCCCCCACGAACATGCGGCAGGGACCGCCCTGCAGTCCCCGATCGATCTCGTCGCCAAGGGCCTTGCGAAGCCCCGGCACGACCGGGTACTGCGGATCCAGACGACGGTGGTAGGCGATCAGCTCCAGCCACAGGCCCAGGATCGCCTCTCGATCCCGGTCGCCAGCCGGCCGGACTGTGGCGGGATGCGCCATCAGCCACAGAGTATATCCGCAGCCTGCCGGCGTCGCGTCTGCGGGGCTCGGAGCGACGCGGGATTCAGGACTGCTTCTGCCAGTACACGCCCGACCCGTCGATCTGGATGATCTCCTCGGAGATTCCCCGCTCGCGTCGGTAGTCGTCGACCGCCGCCCGACAGCCGGGGAGCGTGTAGTCGTCGATGATGATGTAGCCGCGCCTCGACAGCTTCGGATAGAGCGGCTGCAGAGCCTCCATGGTGGACTGGTACATGTCTCCGTCGAGCCGGAGGATCGCGAGCTGCTCGATGGGGGCGTTCGGCAGCGTGTCTCTGAACCAGCCCTCGAGGAACCGGACCTGCGCATCGAGGAGCCCGTAGCGCTCGAAGTTCTCCTTGACGGTGTCCAGGGAGACCGCGAGGCGCTCCTTGGTCCAGTGCAGGGCGCCCAGGTCGGCCGGGTAGCTATCGGGGTCCGGCTGCGGCAAGCCCCGGAACGAGTCCGCCGCCCACACCGTCCTCGAGGTCTCCCCGTTGGCCATCAGAACGGCCCGCATGAAGATCGCGGTCCCACCCCGCCAGACACCGGTCTCGATCAGGTCTCCCGGGACGCGATTCTCGAGCACGTCGGTGATGCAGTGCTGGAGACTGTCGAGCCGACGCAGCCCGATCATGGTCTCGGCCTCGGGCGGCTGGTCGAGTCCCGCCAGGCGCAGCTCCCGGTCGAACGACACCCGCCGAACCAGATCGAGACGCGAGCGCGC
Source organism: Deltaproteobacteria bacterium (assembly GCA_030624945.1). GTDB lineage: Bacteria > Myxococcota_A > UBA9160 > SZUA-336 > SZUA-336 > JAUXJB01. The sequence goes on from JAUXJB010000023.1 coordinate 12,148, forward strand.
CAGCCATGTCCGCAAACGCCTCACGAGCGCGCGGCGAATGCGACGCTTGGGCC
>JAUXJB010000195.1 GCA_030624945.1 Deltaproteobacteria bacterium
GAAGCGACGTCACCTACGGCGAGCGCTACGTCTTCGGCTTCATCGAGAGAAGCGAGATCGCTGCACCGATCCGCGTCAACTACTCCTTCACGCCTGACCTCAGCCTGGAGGTCTACGCCGAACCCTTCGCCTCCAGCGGGCTCTATTCGGACATCGGCGAGCTCGCCGCGCCCCGGACCTTCGATCTGAGGCTGTACGGCACGGACGGCACGACGATCGAACGCGACGGGGACGGCGACTACGATATCACCGACGGCGAGGACCAGTTCACGATCGGCAACCCGGACTTCAACGGCCTCTCATTCCGGAGCAACCTCGTGATGCGCTGGGAGTGGCGGCCCGGGTCGACCCTGTTCGTCGTGTGGCAGACGAACCGCTCAGACTTCCTGGACGACGGGACGCCGGTGAACCCGAGCTCGCTCTTCGATGCCTTCAGCTCGCCCGGCGACAACGTGCTGTCGGTGAAGCTGACCTACTGGCTGCCCTTCGACTGAGATCGGGGACGTCCGCGGCAACGCGCGGATCGAACCGACCGCCTGGACGAGTTGCGGTGTCGGCTCGTCCCCTAGAGCGTCCGGGCCTGGGGTAACGGGGTCGCGGGAGGAGCTGGCGCACTCTCCACTTCGCCCGGAACCATTGGTACGCGCGGCGCCAGCGCGCCGTGCGGCAGGACGTGCAGAGCCGGCGGCGCAGTAGGTAGCACGAAGGCCCTTATGTGCGGTGCCACCGCGGAGTGCGGCAGGACGTGGACGTCGCCGTCGTCCGAATGCCACCGGAACGAGTGGGGGCCACCCTCGGGAGCGACGAGCACGTTCTCACAGTCACCCTCGGTGGGCTCCTCGAGCGTTACCGTGAAGCTGCGACGCTGACCATCCCTGATGACCGTCACCTCGGTGGGGCCGGCCTCCGCGCCACGAACCGCGCGGGCCACGTCACCCGGACCCTCAACCGACTTGGAGCCAACGGCGACGATCACGTCCCCCGCCTGGATACCTGCGGTCGCCGCCGGCGAGTCTTCCGTCACGGAGGTGACGAGAGCTCCGTCACCGCCCTCGATCCCGAAGTAGTCGCCGAGCTGATCGGAGAGGCCTTGCAGCCGCACGCCCAACCGGCCGCGTCCGCCGCGCACGATCACCACCCGGCGAGCGCCGCCCTCACCCTCCTCGTCTGCCTCGACCTCTACGATGCACTCGAGCATGCGCTCTCGGGCCGCCCGCACGTGTTCGCGAGCCTCGCGCATCTCCTCCCCTGAGAGACGCATCTTCTCTCGCATCTCGCGCAGCTGCTCTTCGGAGAGGCGCATCCCGTCACGGGACTCGCGCAGGTGCTCGCGCAGCTCCTCCATGCGTACCCGCATCTCCGGTCCGACCGCGTAGGCCAGAGCTCTCGCCGCGCCAGAGCGTTCGCCCAGTTCCACGGCGATCGTCTGCTGCGATCCGCTGCGGAAGACACCAAGGCTCACGCTGCGGCCTGGAGGCGTCTCGCGAACGAAGCGAGAGAGCACCGCCACGCTCTCGACACGCTCGCCGTTCCAGGTCGCGATCACGTCACCCTCCTGCAGGCCCGCTTCCGCGGCCGGGCTCCCTTCGCTCACGCTCTCGATGAACGCGCCGTGCTCGTCGCGCAAACCGAGGCGGGACACTTCCTCCGCCGACACGTCGCGGAGGGATACTCCCAGATACGCTCTGGAGCTGGCCACCTGGGCGCGCACGATCCGCTCGCGCACCCGCACCTCGGTCTCGGTTCGCTCCTGCGCCTCGGCCCGCTCCCGCTCATCATCTGGTTCCTGCGCCTGCACCCCGGAGGGCGCGCCCAGCAGGAAGAACGATCCAAGTATCGCTGCAATCTGAAGCCGCATCATCACTTCCGTCTCCGTTGGGGTTCTATTCCGAACATGCATGGATATCGACGATCATGGCCGGCCATGGGCGAGCGACCGTCCCCGCGCTCAGCACGCCCCCATCATCTCGGCCGTCGCATGATGGACAGCTGGCGCACGGGGACCGTTGTCCGGGCAGGTCCCTAGGAGATCCGGTAGCGCAGCGAGCCTCGCGGCTCAGTCGAGGGACGGATCACGCGCAGAGCGCCCGGCTCGACCTCGTAGGCAACCGGGCCCGACCCCGCCGGCTCACCGTCGATCGTCACAGGCATGGGAGAATCCGCCTCCACGCGCACGCGCCGCGCCCGACGGTAAATGACGTGCCGGCTTCGATGATGGCGTCCCATCAGGACGCGGGGAACGAGGCCGAACAGCCGGGTCGCGGAGAGAGCCGGCAGCACCATCACGTCGAGGAGGCCGTCGTCGAGTTCGGCCAGGGGCGCAACCGGAATCCCCCCGCCCAGGAACTTGCCGTTCGCCACCACGACGTTCGTCAGGTCCAACGTCATCTGTTCATCGTCCAGCGTGATCTCGGCGCGGAAGGTGGCGGCGCTGGCGACGTTGTCGAGCGCCATGCGCAGGTACACGGCGGAGCCCCAAGTCCGCTTGAGCTCCTGGTCGAGGCCCGCGGCGACGTCGCCACCCAGACCGGCAATCGAGTTGAGCGCCATCCTGCCCGGCCTCTCGGCATACACGCGCACGAGGTCCATCGGCCTCGCTCGACCCGTGACGACAACCTCCGCGGCTCGATCCAGGTCGAGCGGGAGCCCGAGCGAGCGCGCCAGATCGTTTCCCGTTCCGAACGGTAGGATTCCCAGCGACGCGCCCTCGGGCGCCGACGCCAGTCCGGAGGCGACCTCGCTCACCGTTCCATCGCCGCCCGCCGCGACGAAGAAGCGCACACCCCTCGCAAGGGCCTCGCGAGCCAGCTCGCGCGCGTGTCCGGGCCCGCTGGTCCAGCGCACGCCGATCTCCGAGATCGGGGCGAGCAGCCTCTCGATCAGGGGAGCCGAGATCTCACGGACGGAGCCAGGGTGCGCGATCACCAGGACGGGCGTCGACGATCGAGTGGTCGAGGGTACCAGGCTTCAGCCTCCTGTCGGGTCGTTCGGTCCACCCGACTCACAGCTATCTTCAATCGGTATCGTTCAAAGGTAGCGACACGCGGAGTGCATCTTCCAACCATTCATGGATCAGCACCGTCTTAACGTGCGAGAGAAGAAAACACCAAGAGAGAGATCGAAGCTGATCGAACACGCGTTGGTGCCGGATACGGATCTGGATCTCCACGACGCCGCCCTCGCCGCGGAGGGAGATTCCGGAGCGTTCGAGCGACTCTACCGGCGGCACGTGACCAGGATATACGGCCTGGCGCGACGGATGGCGGGTCCCGATGACGCCGACGAGCTGACGCAGGACTCGTTCGTTCGAGCCTGGCAGAAGATCGCGCAGTTCCGCGGCGAGGCGGCGTTCGGTTCCTGGCTCTACCGCGTGGCGATCAGCGTGATCCTCGGACATCGTCGACGCCTCGCCATTGAGCGGGAGCGCCTGGCGCCCGAGGAATGGAATCGAGAGGGCGGACCGTCGCACGAGAGGAGCTCGGAGATCGGAATGGATTTCGAAACCGCGATCGAGCGACTGCCCGCCCGGGCCCGGCACGTGTTCGTGCTGCACGAGGTGGAAGGCTACAAGCACCGCGAGATCGGGCGGATGTTGAAGATCACCACCGGAACGTCGAAGTCGCAGCTGCACAGGGCGCGAATGCTGCTGCGCGCGACTCTGGCTTGAGCGCCCCCGAGACGAGCGCCCCGGCGAAACCGAGAAGGATGGCATAGAGATGAGCGACGGCGCGGATACCTGGCGAGACCGGTTGTCCGACTACCTCGACGAAGCGCTCGAGGGCTCGGAGCGATCCGAGCTCGAGGAGCAC
>JAUXJB010000182.1 GCA_030624945.1 Deltaproteobacteria bacterium
ACGAGGAGGGCTCGCTCGCCGTTGTGCACGCGCTGGCCACGCCCTACCGCGAGCGCTCCCACTTCGCTGGCCAGGACGTTCTCGAGAACGGCACGGAGGTTCCCCACGCGCAGAGCGGTTGGCTCAACCGGGCTCTGGAGGCGCTCCCCGATCGGAGCGCCGACAGGAGTGCGAGCCTGGGCATGGCCCTCGCGCAGAGCGTGCCGAAGGTCCTGCGCGGACCGGCGCCCGTCGATTCCTGGGCCCCGTCGCGGCTCCCCGGGCTGGATCCCGACACCCTGGACCGCCTTGCGGACCTCTACAGCGAGGCCCCGTTCTTCGCCACGCGTCTTGCCCAGGCTCTCGCGACCGACGAGATGGCAGAGCGTGCGATCGGCAGCGCTGGGGCCGGGCGGCAGCGTGTTCGCGGTCGCCAGGGCGCCGGGCAGATCGCCTCCCTCGCCCGGGCTGCGGCGAGTTTTCTCCGCGCACCCGATGGACCGCGTGTCGCCGTTCTCGAGTTCGGAGGCTGGGACACCCACGCGAACCAGGGCGCCGGGCAGGGGAGGCTGGCGGGTCGGCTTGCGAGCCTCGACCGGGGCGTGAATCTGCTCAAGCAGGGCCTGGGCCCGGTCTGGTCGGAGACGGTCGTGCTCATCGTGTCGGAATTCGGTCGAACCGCGCGCGAGAACGGAACGGGCGGTACGGATCACGGGACGGCAGGTGTGGGGTTCGTCGTCGGCGGGGCCGTTCGCGGAGGGCGCGTCTTGAGTGACTGGCCCGGGCTGCGCAAGAGCTCGCTCTACGAGGGGCGGGACCTGATGCCGACCACAGATGCTCGCTCCCTGTTCAAGGGCGTGCTACGCGATCACCTCGGGATCTCTGCGGGTGCACTCGAGCGGGACGTCTTCCCGCGGAGTGTTGCGGCCGAGCCCCTCGACGGGCTCATCCGTTCGCCAGCAAGCGGTGAGCGGATCGCGTGAGCTCCGAAATCTCCAGTCCGTAAGGGCAGGAACCCAGGCACGACTGGTGCGCGCAGGTCTCGCAGGCGCTGGCTCCGGCCCCCAGCTTCGCGTAATCCTCGCGGGCGTAGGCGTGGTCGCCGTAGTCGGCGGCGTACATGCGTGTGCGCAGCACCTCCGAGATCGGCACGTCATGCGGGCAAGACTCGGCGCACGCGTTGCAGCCGAAGCGACAGTAGGCCGAAGCGTTTCGCGCTGCGTAGCGCTCGAGCAGCCCTAGGTCGCTCTGGCGCACCGGGCCGCTGCCCGACGCCCGCAGGTACTCGTCGATCTGGTCGGAGCGCGTCATCGAGACGATCAGCGCGTCCACGTTGGGGTTGGAAAGCACCCATCGGAAAGCGGCCTGAGCGAACGTCGATTCTCCGTGCTCGTAGGGCCTCATGTCATTCAGTCTGGCGCCCATCAGCGTCTTCATCGCGACAACGCCGACGTCCTTCGCGCGCGCCTTCTCGAGGAGGGCCGGAAGCTCGGGCTGCACGGCCACGAGGTCGAACCTGCGCGTGAAGCGCTCGTAGAACTTCGGGTCCTGACCGAAGTTGTACGCGACGAGAATCACGTCGACGAGGTCAGCCTCGAGCGCGTGGCGGAGGCACTCCGCGAGGCGCCCACCGTGTCCCGAGATGCCCGTGAAGCGAATCTTTCCGTGCTCCTTCGCGCGCCGGGCGAACTCGTACCATTCCGGGTTGTCAAGGCGCTGCGTGTCGTTCACGGCGTGGTTGAAGTACACGTCGATCCGGTCCGTCCGGAGGCGTCGCAGGCTCTCTTCGAGGGCGTGCATGAGGTCTTCCGCGCGCGCGCGAACCCCCGCTCGTACTTTGGAAGCGAGGTAGACCTTGTCGCGCTTGCCTCCCCGGAGCGCCTCTCCGATCGCCTCTTCCGCTGCGCCTCCCCGATATCCCTCGGCCGTGTCGAAGTAGTTGATCCCGCGGTCCAAGGCGTGCTCGACGATCTTCGGATCGATGTTGCGACTCGAGCCGAAGGAGATGTCCGAGATCGAGAGCTCCGTTCGACCCAGTCGGCGGTGCTGACGCACCTCCGGGCTTCGTGCGGCTGCCACGCGACCTGGGAGCGAGAGGCTCAGCGTCGCGGCAACCCCCCGTTGCAGGAACTCCCGTCTCCGGATTCCGCTACTCCCTTCCCTCTCGCTCATGTCCCCAGCGTACCGCTAACTCGGCTTCTGCGCGATGCAGTCGATCTCGATCTTGGCGCCGAGCGCAAGTCCCGAACACCCGACGGTGATCCGCGCCGGTGGATCGGTGGGAAAGAACTCGAGATACGCCCTGTTCATCTCGGGAAACCCGCTCATGTCGGTAACGAAGACGTTCAGCTTGATCACGTCGTCGAGGCTCGCACCCGCGCCCTCCAGGATCGTCCTGATGTTCTCGAGCGTCTGGGTGGTCTCCGGCCCCATCCCGCCCTCGACGAGCTCGAAGGTTCCGGACCTCGTACCCAGCGTCCCGGACACGAAGATCAGATCCCCCGAGATGGAGGCGTGAGAGAAGGCGGGCAGCTGCCCGACGCCCTCCACGTTGACCCGCTCTGGTCTGCCCATCAAATCCCCTCCTCGAGCGGCATGGTATCAGCGCTCGCCTGAGGCGGAGGAGATTCGGTCTAGCTCTGTGTGCTTGCCAGGATGCGGAGGAGGTCCGGCTCGCTGATCGGGACCTTGAGCAGATGGCTCGCACCGCACTCGACGGCCCGGACGACGCTCTCGTGGGTAGGATCGCTCAGGCAAAAGACGGACGGGGTCTTCCAGGTTGCGTCGGACTTTCGGAGGCTCCGGAGCAGGTCCAAGCCGCCCTCGCGGTCGCTCGAGAGCACGATCACGTCGGCCCTCGCGTATTGGACTGCCGCGTCTTCGGCGTCCCGATCCACCGTCTCGACGTTGATCTTCGCGGCTTCCAGGATCGGCACAATCTCGCTCCTGAGCCCATCGCCCAAACCTGCGAGCAGGACGCACCCGTGTACGATCGCGGTTTGGGCCGCTGCCGCTCGGTCGACGATTCCGATGGGGAATCGCAGGGTGAGGTGGACCCCTGGGCCCCCCGGTACGCTGATCGTCGTCACACCCGAGAGATGCTCGCCCTCCGCGAAGGCGTCTTCGCCGGGATCGTTCGTGCACCACCAGTCGCGTGGCTCCAGGCGGAGCTCCTCACCAAATTCCTCACGGAAGGACTGGTCTGCGGCACCCGCCATCAGGTTCAGGACCTCGCCACAGGCCTCGAGGTCCTCGCTCGAGAGGTCCCGCTCCTTGTCGGGTTCGTCGTCACCCAGCATGCGCCGCGCGAGCACGACGATTTCTTCAATCGGGGCACTCAGCGTGATGGAGCCGAGGGAGTCTTCCCCGATCTCGACAGAGAGCGGCAGCACGGCCAGGACTCCCTCGGGGAGGGTCGAGCTCGTCTCGGTGTCGATCTCGCCGACCTCGAGCTCGACCCCGATCTGCGGCCCCACGTTGGCCGCGCAGCCCTTCAGGGTGGCCTGGATGACGGGGGTGGCCTCAAACAACGCTGGCGTTCCTCGCGGATTCTGCGCTCGTATTCGCGTATCGACCCCGGACGCTTGAACCTTGCGGGATCGAGGGGTGCGGCCCGCCGCCAAAGCCCCGGAACTCGAGCGAGATCCCCTGAAGTTCCCCGCTCGGCTTCCCGATATCCCCCACGTGGATACCGCCTTCGCGGCAGAGGATTCACCTCCTCGCGTGGGCCACCTGCGGCACCTGTTCGGAACTCCGGGGCAGATGGAAATCTTCGTAGCCCGACAACCTATTCTCGATGCCGATCAGAAGATCTACGGGTACGAGCTCCTCTTCCGCTCGGGGCCCGAGAACTTCTTTCCCGATGCCGATCCCGACAGCGCGTCGGCGCAGACGATAAACGACAGCGTCTCCGCGTTCGGTCTGGAATCGCTGACGGCGGGGAAGAAGGCCTTCGTGAATGTCGCACGCCGCGTACTGATCGAAGCGCTCTACTCGGTTCTGCCGAAGCACCGGGTCGTCCTCGAGCTTCTGGAGACCGTCAAGCCCGATGCGGAGGTGATGGAAGCCTGTCGAGAGCTGAAGAGGTCGGGGTACGTTCTCGCACTCGACGACTACGTCGATGATCCGGACTACGAGCCTCTAGTTGAGCT